>DRJJ01000286.1 GCA_011052255.1 Gammaproteobacteria bacterium
ACAGAAAGGCAGTGACGCTGAGCAGAAAAGTTACATCGAGGCATCCAGTGACTATGATGCGGCACTGGTAAAGCTCGAGAAGATTGTTTCAAGTTACCCCTCTACACCGGTTGCAGTGCAGTTGATTTCCGGTCAAGCGAAGGTTGGCTCTACTATTTTTACGGAGTTCAAAGGCACTGCTGTACCGCTGTTAATGGTCATTTAAACTGACCCTCCTGCGGACAATAAAATTGACCCCCTTTTTCAATATTCTGGGTTAATAGCCCGTACCATCCCTTATTTTTTCAGGGGATGATTTTGAAGGAGTGGAACATGATTCATAAAATTAAATCACTGTATGACAATGGCAAGGGTCTGGGCAAAAAAGCGATTGCCCGTGAATTGCATATTTCTAAAAATACAGTACGTAAATATCTGGCCATGGATGAAGAGGCCGTTTCTGCCTATTTGTCAGACCCAGACAGACACAAGAAGCTCGATGATTACCGGGATTACATTGTGCATATGCTGGTCACTTTCCCGAATCTCAGTGCCGTCAAGGTGCAGCGTAAGCTGCAGGAAAAATACTCTAATCTAGCACTGTCATCCAGAACCATTCGCCGATACGTAAAACAATTGAAGGAAACCGTGGTCAGTAAGCAAGAGCGAATCTATCAGCCTGTTCTCGATCATGTTCCGGGGGAGCAGTGCCAGGTTGACCCCGGTGAACTGCGAGGAGTGTTGATTAATGGCCTGGAAACCACTCTGCACTTCGTTGTGTTTGTGCTGTCTTTTTCCCGTTTGATTTACGTTGCCCTGTCACCCAAGCCCATCAACACCGAACGCTTTATCCGGATGCATGATGCGGCCTTCCGTTACTTTGGCGGCGTCACGGCAGAATGTGTTTACGACCAGACAAAACTGGTTGTGATTAAAGAAGAATACCGTGAGCTGGTAATCAATACCCGCTTTAATGAATATGCCAGCCATGCAGGTTTCCGTATACATGCCTGTGAAGGCTATGATCCGGAAAGCAAAGGCAAAGTTGAGGCCGGGGTAAAATACGTTAAAGGCAATGCCTTGTATGGTGAAACGTTTGAAAACTGGTCATCACTGGAAAGTTATATGGCCAACTGGCTGGACACGATTGCGAACCAACGTGTGCATGCGACCACAGGTGAAATACCCCAGACGTATTATGCCCTGCAGGAACGTGTGCACATGAAATCTTACCTGTCTCCTTCTCTTGTCCACCCGACTGGACAGCTACTGGCCCGCAAAGCGGACAAGACCGGACTGATCTCCTTTAAAGCCAATAAATACTCCGTCCCCTGGGCTTATCAGCGTGGCAAAGTGGGCATTCTTGTGAAAGGTGATCAACTGTATATCCATGATCTGGAAAGCAACCAGGAACTGGCCGTACATACCCTGACCAGCGGCAAGGGGAAAATCATCAAGAACACCCATCACTACCGCGATCCGGCGGTGCGCATCGCTAAACTGGAAAAGGACCTGGTCGAGCAAGTGGGCACGACGACAGCACAAAAATTAGGCGACTTACTCAAAAGCAGCTCCCCTAAGATTTACAAGGATCAATTGGCCGGGGTTAATGCGCTGTTTAACGCACACAAGCCGATAGCACAGTCCATGCTGGATAAACTATGCCAACGTCCACGCCTGACGGCAACGCAAGTGAGAGACTACCTGCAGGCTTATGCTGATCACCCAGAGCGCCTGAAACCAAAGAAAGATATCCCGCTATCAACGGGCGCATTACAGTGCTTTGCCTCACTATGCCTGGAGGAGTTGCCACATGAACAGCTTTGATCAAGTCAGCCAGCAGTGCCGGCACTTGAAGTTAGCCAGCCTGGTGCAGGAATTACCCGTGCTACTGCAACAGGCAGAGGCCAATGAAATGTCTTATCTGCAATACACTGAGGCCTTGCTTGGTTATGAGGTACAACAGCGTAACAGTAAGCGTATCGCCATGAACCGTCGTAAGGCCGGGTTCCCTGTGGAGAAACATCTGGAGGCCTTTGACTATCGCCATCAAACCACCATCAATAAACGTCAGGTCAATCAGCTGTTGGACTTTGATTTTATCGACAACCGCGACAACCTGATCTTTATTGGGCCGCCGGGTGTGGGTAAAACGCACCTGTCCATTGGCATTGGTAGCAAAGCCATTGATGCGGGTTACAAAGTCCTGTTCACGACAGCGTTATCATTGACCGAATCGCTAGAAATTGCAGAGCTAAAAGGTGAATTGAAGAAAAAGATTACCACGCTGTGTAAGAATGACCTGGTCATCATTGACGAACTGGGTTACCTGCCAATGAATAAGCAGGGAAACTACAACCTGTTCCAACTGATCAATGCCTTGTATGAGTACCGCTCAATCATCCTGACAACCAACAAAGATTTTACGGCGTGGGGTGAATTCTTTGTGGATGAGAATGTGGCTGTCCCCATCATTGACCGCCTCATCCATCACTCAAAAATCTTCATGCTAGGAGGGGAAAGCTATCGACTGAAACAAAAAACCTGAGACATAATTTTTGACCTGAAGGGGGTCAAAACTAATGTCCGTTAGGGGGTCAATATTGTTGGCCATTGACATGGGGTGGTCTTTATCGAAGCGTCGGAACGTAGACTTATCTCTGGCCGCGTTCAAACGTGCTGCCAGAAAAAGGTTAGTGCAA
>DRJJ01000287.1 GCA_011052255.1 Gammaproteobacteria bacterium
CATATAAAGGAAATCGGACAATCTGGAAAAAGATACTATCGTTTTCTACTTTGAACCCATAATAATACTCGTCGACCTCCTTCATGCGAGTGCGTCCGAGTATCACCACCATCACCAACGAAATAAAAGCACATAGAAATGCTATAAAAGCTGTAATTAACGAGAATAATGTTGCAGTTGTCATAGAAGAACCGAAATATAATGGCAACTAGTAAAGAGACTCATAAAGCAAGACCCCGCTACCCTTACCGAACTCACCTCCTGCACTGCCTCCTAAATAGCCACCAACACCGGCTCCTACCAATCCGCACCAGAATAGGCTAGTACCACCTGAAGGGAGCCCAAATATTAAATTACAAACACCATACCCAACAGCGGTACCTGTAACACCCCCCAAATAACTACCGCCAATAGAAAATGATAATCGCCCACCCTGAACATATTTACTCCGCATACACTCATCTTCCCTGCCCGTTGTACACGCCTCATAAATCAGCACCCCACTCTGACCAATATCCAGCGCTACACCGCCATAACCCATGCGACCAAGCAGTTTTCCGTATTTGGCAACACGGGCGTAGTTGTCAGCAAAATCGGGGATATTCTGCACCCTGCCCGGCACCTGGTTCCATTGATGTAAGATGCTTTTGGTACTCAGGCCGAGGCTGTTTTTCAAGTTACCTACCTGCAGGTTGGTGCCGGAGAACTTTTGACCCAGCATGCGTCTCAGTACCGCATTCATCTGGTTGAATATTGCCTTGCGCTGCTGATAGAAACGTTGCTGGTTTAATTTACGGCCTGAATTGTAGGTACTGACATACAGGCGTTCCAGTTGCTTCAACAAGTCCTCCAGCCGTTTCTTGTGCTGCTTGAAAAAAGTAGTGGAAACACCGATGGCCGCGCCCGAGTAGGCCATCAGGTTATTGATCATTTCATAGTTATTGGCAACAAAGCTGGCTTCCTTAGGTGTGAGCTGCACCTGCATGCGCTCTATATCCGCTGCCACTTCAGCCAGATCGTACTCAAATGCGGTGCAAACGGTCTGTCCCGGAGCGGTAACAACCACAACCTGGCCCGGTAAGACAGAACCCTGCAAATGCTGGTTTACACTCAGAAAGTGCTCTTTGGTAATCTGGTCAGGATTCAGATAAAGGCTGGCAATCAGGCTATCGACCGACCGGGCACGTGTAACCACGTGAAAAAAGGCCTGATCGGGTATGCTTTTGATAGGTTTACTCATGGCACCTGTTCCTTGTGCTGATGTTCCATTATATCTGCGAAGGCGTGCAGATGACCTCGGTGAAGATTATCAATACGTTAGATTAACGTCAATACTACCCCGTAGGGCTAAAAAACATTGCTTGTGTCAGCCATTATTCCGCAGCACTTTTTTTTGAAACCATGTCTTTTAAAGTTGATTCATTGTTACAAAAATCGATTCTATCAACATCCATATTGTCATTTGCCAGATTATCATCACACTCTTCTGTGTTGCCACACTCTGCGCAACGCTCCATTTGTTCGTTAATTTTTATAATATTTTCAGTATGCAGGTATTCGTCGGTGCTGATACCCAGAGCAGAAAGCATTTTGCTTAACCGTAGCGCATGAAGTTTTCTGGCCAGAGGCTCGCGATATTTAAGCCCGATTTTTACGTTGAAGATAATGGCGACAAACAGGGATATGGCAAAGACGGCCAACGCGAGGCCGAGAAGAATGACAACAACGATAGAAAAAGAATCCATATTTATTTTATACCTTGAAACGCGCAAAGAGCCAATACTAACACCCAGTTTAGTTGAGTTTGACAGGGTTTGGAGAACAAATCCTGACTCATGTCAAAGTAATTACGGATTATGGATTACCACGCAGAGCGTGGGAACCAGTAATACCGGCTTCAGCAAAACAAACATACGGCGCAATGCCCTGCGGTTATTGCGCCCTACGGACTGTATATATTATTTAAGACCCAGCACATCCTGCATATCGAACTGGCCCTGTTCATATGTCATCAACCAGCTGGCTGCACGGATGGCGCCTTTGGCGAAGGTCATGCGGCTGGATGCTTTGTGGGTGATTTCAATGCGTTCCCCTACATCGGCAAACATCACGGTATGGTCGCCGACGATATCGCCGGCACGGATGGTTTCGAAACCAATGGTCTTGCGGTCACGTTCGCCGGTCTGGCCTTCACGGCCGTAGACGGCACAATCGGCCAGGTCTCGGCCCAGTGCATTGGCCACTACTTCTCCCATACGCAGTGCGGTACCCGAGGGTGCATCAATCTTATGACGGTGATGCGCCTCGATGACTTCGATATCGACTTCATCGCCCAGTACTCGTGCTGCCATGTCCAGCAGTTTGAAACACAGGTTTACACCCACGCTCATGTTCGGTGCAAAGACGACTGCAATCTGTTCTGCGGCCTGGCTAATCGCGGCGCGGCCGGCATCATCGAATCCGGTGGTGCCGATAATGATGCGCTTGTTAGATGACTTGCATACGTCCAGATTGGACAAGGTGGCTTCGGGACGGGTGAAATCAATCAGCACATCAAAGCGGTCGGTGACTGATGACAGGTCAGCCACAATTTCGATACCCAGCTTGCCAACGCCTGCCAGTTCACCCGCATCACTACCGAGTAATGAGCTGCCTGAATATTCAAGTGCAGCACCCAGCTCGAGACCTTCGGTCTGGTGTACGGCTTCGATCAGGGTCCTGCCCATGCGGCCGGCTGCACCGGTGATTGCGATTCTGGTCATGGTTGCGCTTCTCTTTGTTATTTTATTGGGTTTTTAATTCACATCTGTTCCGTTAACTTTGAGGCGAGCACAAAAGCAGGATATGGAATCGGTATAGCCTGCTAAAGACCGTCTGCCGCAGGGACGCGGCAGTCGAGCGGCCACGGATGGCGAATAGCGCGTCTTTAGCAGGCTATATCGAATCCATGTCCGGCTCACTCGGGTCATCCTAAACGATTACACACAATGCATATCCCCTCGGCAACTGCGTCCTGCGTTGCCCTGCCCCTGGGGGAGAGGGAGTTACGGGCGGCAGTAGTGCCTTGTTAAAATTTGATCTTATCCACAAAACTTTTCACACCATCAATCCATGAACTGGCCTTGGGGCTGTGGTGGGTATGTTTTTCATCCAGTGATGACTGGAACTGATTCAGTAAATCTTTCTGCTGGCCGGTCAGTTTAACCGGGGTTTCCACCATCACCCGACACATCAGGTCACCGGTTGCACCGCCACGCACCTGTTTAACACCCTTGCCTCGCAAACGGAACACGCTGCCACTCTGGGTCTCGGCAGGTATCTTGAGTTTAACCTTGCCGCTCAGCGTGGGCACTTCCAGTTCACCGCCCAACGCTGCGGTAACAAAGCTGATGGGTACTTCGCTGTGCAGGTTGCTGTCTTCGCGGGTAAAGATCGAATGGGGCTTGACGTTGATCTCGACATACAAATCACCCGGTGGGCCGCCGTTTTCGCCGGCCTCGCCTTCACCCGACAGACGTATGCGGTCACCCACATCAACACCGGCCGGTACTTTAACCGACAGGGTTTTGGTTTCCTGTATACGCCCTTTACCATGACATTTTCCACACGGATCACTAATCATCTTGCCGGTACCATGACAACGCGGACAGGTCTGTTGCACCGAGAAGAACCCCTGCTGCATACGCACCTGCCCATGTCCACCACAGGTAGCACAGGTAGACGGTGAGCTGCCCTTGCGTGCGCCGGAGCCATCACATTCGCCACAGGCGGACATGCTTGGCACTTTAATCTTGACGGTGCTACCGGATACCGCATCTTCCAGATCCAGATCCAGCCGGTAGCGCAGGTCGGAACCACGATAGGCACGCTGGCCACCACCACCGCGGCTGCCACCGAATATATCGCTGAACACGTCACCAAAGACATCGCTGAAATTACCACCTGCAGCCGCGCCGCCAAAACCACCCCCGGCAGACTGGTCAACACCGGCATGCCCGAACTGGTCATAGGCTGCGCGTTTCTGCGCATCACTGAGGATGTCGTAAGCTTCTTTGGCTACCTTGAATTTTTCTTCGGCCTTGTCATCATCCGGATTGCGGTCCGGGTGATGCTTCATGGCCAGACGTTTGAATGCCTTTTTGATTTCTGCATCGGAGGCATTCTTTGCCACACCCAGTGTTTCGTAATAGTCCTGCTTTGCCATATCGTGTTTATTCGCCTGGTCACTGTTATGAATGTTCTATCCTTCAGACAGCACACAACGACAGACGGGAAACCCGGCTGTCGTTGTGTGGTGCGAGCCTGCCTGAGCAGGCCTTTATGCTAATTTACTTCTTGTCGTCTTTAACCTCTTCGAACTCGGCATCAACGACATCGTCAGCAGTGGCATTTTCAGATGGCTGCCCATCCTCTGCAGAACCCTCTGCTGCACCTGCTGCCGCGCCGGCTTCGGCCTGTTGTGCATAGGCGCGTTCTGCCAGTTTACCTGCTTTTTCGCTCAAGGCCCTGGTTTTGGCTTCGATCTCGTCCTTGTCTTCACCCTTCAGGGCTGTTTGCAGGTCTTCGATGGCTGCTTCGATTTCAGTCTTTTCATCGGCTTCCACTTTTTCTGCCAGGTCTTCCAGCGACTTTCTGGTTCCATGAATCAGGTTATCGGCCTGATTGCGCGCATCAACCAGCTCGTGGAACCTGGCATCTTCATCAGCATGCGCCTCGGCATCCTTGACCATGTTGTCGATTTCGTCATCAGACAAACCACTGGAGGCCTTGATGGTGATGGACTGTTCCTTGCCAGTCGCCTTGTCTTTTGCGGTAACGTGCAGGATACCATTGGCATCAATATCAAAATTCACTTCAATCTGCGGTACACCACGCTGTAAAGGCGGTATGTCGGTCAGATCGAAACGACCCAGTGATTTATTGGCCGTTGACATTTCGCGCTCACCCTGCAGTACATGCACAGTCACCGCGTTCTGGTTGTCTTCTGCCGTTGAGAACACCTGGTTAGCCTTGGTCGGGATAGTGGTGTTCTTTTCGATCAACTTGGTCATTACGCCACCCAGGGTTTCAATACCCAGCGACAACGGTGTGACATCCAGTAACAGTACATCTTTAACTTCACCACCCAGCACACCACCCTGAATCGCAGCGCCCATTGCTACCGCTTCATCCGGATTCACATCACGGCGTGGTTCCTTGCCAAAGAATTCTTTTACTGTTTCCAGCACCTTGGGCATACGGCTCTGGCCACCCACAACAATGATGTCGTCAAGATCAGAAGCGGACAGGCCGGCATCCTTGAGTGCAATTTTGCATGGCTCCATTGAACGTACAATCAACTCTTCAACCAGCGATTCCAGCTTGGCGCGAGTGATCTTGATGTTCAGATGCTTGGGGCCGGATGCATCAGCCGTGATATACGGCAGGTTCAGGTCAGTCTGCTGGCTGGAAGACAATTCAATCTTGGCCTTTTCAGCAGATTCTTTCAGGCGCTGCAGGGCCAGCGGATCATTGCGCAAATCAACACCCTGATCCTTTTTAAATTCATCTACCAGGTAATCGATCAGGCGCTGGTCAAAGTCTTCACCGCCGAGGAAGGTGTCACCATTAGTGGATAACACTTCGATCTGGTGTTCGCCGTCGATTTCAGCAATCTCGATGATAGAAATATCAAAGGTGCCGCCACCCAGGTCATAAACCGCCAGTTTGCGATCGCCTTCCTTCTTGTCCATACCAAAGGCCAGTGCGGCTGCGGTAGGCTCGTTGATAATACGTTTGACCTCCAGACCGGCAATCTTGCCCGCATCCTTGGTCGCCTGACGCTGTGAGTCATTGAAATAGGCCGGTACGGTGATGACCGCTTCGGTCACTTCTTCGCCCAGATAATCTTCGGCGGTCTTTTTCATCTTCTGCAATACACGTGCAGAGACTTCAGGCGCGGCCATTTTCTTGCCATTGGCCTCAACCCAGGCATCACCATTATCGGCCTTGACGATCTTGTAAGGCACCAGGTCGATATCTTTCTGTACTTCTTTATCGGTGAATTTGCGACCGATCAGGCGTTTTACCGCATACAGTGTGTTTTGCGGGTTGGTCACCGCCTGACGTTTGGCAGACTGCCCAACCAGTACTTCGTTGTCATCTGCGGTGAAGGCGACGATAGACGGAGTAGTACGGTCACCTTCGCTGTTTTCGATGACCTTGGGGCTGCCGCCTTCCATTACCGCAACACAAGAGTTGGTGGTACCCAGGTCTATGCCAATGATCTTACCCATTGTCTGTTATCTCCATTGTAATGTTCTAATTTATGTCGTTTAACTAATTACTGGACTATGTAAGGTCTTTAGGGGGTGTTTTCAAGCCTTTTCATCAATTTCTTGTGCCGAACCACCGTTTTCAACTGCCTTTGGCCCACCGGTAGAGACAATGACCAGTGCCGGACGAATCAATCGACCATTCAGGGTGTAGCCTTTTTGCACCACGGTCACCACGGTATTGTTGGGCGCATCCGTCATTTCCTGCATCGACATGGCCTGATGAAGCTCCGGATTAAATCTCTCTCCGGCCGGGTCTAGCGCAATGATGTCAAACTTCTCCAGCGTGCTGGTCAGCATTTTCAGGGTCAGCTCGGCGCCTTCCATCAGCTTGCCCGGGTCGATCTGCTCGCCACCGGCGGCCTGTATGCCCAGCTCCATGCTGTCGCGCACCGGTAACAACTCCAGTGCTATTTTCTCCAGCGCAAACTTGTGCGCATTAGCCAGATCACGCGCATTGCGTTTTTTAATGTTTTCCAGCTCGGCCTGCATATGCAGCAACTTGTTCCAGTTGTCATCGGCCTTGGCGCGCTCGTCTTCCAGCAAGCCCACTAATTCCTGGTGGTCTGGTGCAGCACCTGCCTCGGCTGCGGCACCCTCTTCCGTATCGGCTGGCGCTTGCACTACTTCTGATTCAGCATTAACTTCTGAATCTTTTTCCTTCTTAGTCATTTAGTTACCCTGGCTTGTTAATCTTGTTTGTAAACATAAATTCATGTTCATAATGGTTGCTGTTGTTGATATATGGGATTAAGTCCTGGAATTCAAGGCCGCGCCCAATACTTTTGCGGTGATATCAACAATAGGAATGACCTTGTCATAGGACATGCGGGTGGGGCCGATCACACCGAGCACCCCAACCACCTGGTTATCAACCGAATAAGGCGCGGTGACCACGCTGCAGTCACCCAGTACCTGATATCCGGATTCGTCGCCGATGTATATCTGTATGCCATCATTGTGCAGGCACTGGTCGAGCAGATGGATAATTTCCTGCTTCTGGTTAAACGCGGCGAATAAATTACGCAGATTATCGATATCCGATAGTTCCTCGAACTGCATCAGGTTGGTTTCGCCGGCCATTACCACGCTGTCTTCACGGCCGGCCTTGTTATCAAAGACCTTTTCAGCCATCTCGACTGCACGCGACATCAGGTTATTCATGTTTTCCTGTGCGCGCTGCATTTCGTCAATAATGCTCTGCCGCACAGTGGAGATATCGGCCCCGCTGAATTTCTCATTCAGGTAGTTAGCCACCTGTTGCAGTTC
Source organism: Gammaproteobacteria bacterium (assembly GCA_011052255.1). Classification (GTDB taxonomy): domain Bacteria; phylum Pseudomonadota; class Gammaproteobacteria; order DRJJ01; family DRJJ01; genus DRJJ01. Next base: position 7,584 of record DRJJ01000287.1, read on the forward strand.
GCCTTCGCTGTACTCGCGGTTCAGTTCGATAACGCGGTTATGCACCTCCTGCTCATTGGTAACCAGTATCGCCAGCACCCGGGAGTCGGATAGCGATAAAAACTCAACATGACGCAAAGCAGTACGCTGCGGCCTGGGCACCATCACTACACCGGCCAGCCGGGTCAGACCAGACAGCATTTCCGACGCACTGGCGACCATAACCTGAGTGTCTTGTACTGCATTAAGTGTTTGCTGCATATCTTTGATTTTATTCTTGTTAACGCCTTCCATTGTCAGCAGGCTGTCAACAAAAAAACGAAACCCCTGATTGGTAGGCACGCGTCCGGCCGAAGTGTGCGGTGAGCTCACCAGCCCACAGTCTTCCAGATCAGCCATCACATTTCGAATGGTAGCCGAACTGACTTTCAGGTTGGCAGTCTGCGCCAGTGTTTTGGAACCGACTGGCTGTCCGTCGAGGATATACTGCTGCACCAGCGCCTTGAGTAACGCCTGGTCTCTCTCACTGAGTTCTTGTGGGGCTTTGTTTGACATCGGGTATGACGAGCAACTCACGCTATGGCTGGCACTCTTTATGGTAGAGTGCCAGCCTGGTAGCGTCAATGTTCTTTAAAGTACACGCGACCGGTACACGGCGCTTAACTTGGAGTCGTGCATGGCTCATGGTAACGTTGCCAGAACCTGTTAAGAATAGATAACAACATGAAGCAGCCTTTCAAAACAATCGGTCTGATCGGAAAATACGGCAACCCCGACGTGTCCGAAACCTTGCGGCTGATTTATGACGACCTGGTAAATCGTGATCTGACCGTTCTGCTTGATGAATCCTCTGCCAGCTTTACCCGGGACAACCCGCCACAACAGGTTACGCTGGATGAAATCGGTCAGCAGTGTGATCTGGCGATTATTGTTGGTGGCGATGGTACGCTGCTGCATGCGGCTCGTACGCTCAATCGCTACGACATCCCGATGATGGGAATCAATCTGGGGCGACTCGGCTTTCTGGTCGATATCTGCGCCGATGACATGCATAAGCAGCTCACAGATATCCTGTCTGGTGGCTATCTGGTCGATAGTCGCCTGTTATTGCACGTCGAGGTGCTACGTGATGGCCAATCAATCCTGTCCAGCGACGCACTGAATGATATTGTGTTACACAAACGCGAAATTGCCCGCATGATCGAGTTCCAGACCCGAATCGACGGCCAGCATGTCCACACCCAGCGTTCTGATGGCATGATCGTGGCCACCCCTACCGGCTCAACCGCCTATGCACTGTCGGGTGGCGGACCCATCGTACATCCACAGGTAGATGCGATGCTGATTGTGCCTATTTGTCCGCATACACTAAGCAACCGCCCTATCGTGGTACAGGCCGCCAGTTGCATTGAAATTGAGATTACCCATGGCGGTGAAAGCGAAGGACAACTTACCTGCGATGGCCAGGTCAATGTACGTCTGAACAGCGGTGATATCGTGCGCATCAATGCCAGCCCTCACCGCCTGCAACTGTTACACCCTGAAGATTATGATTATTTCGAGATTTTACGTGCCAAACTGGGCTGGGCAGGACATCATTAGGCCACACAGGCTGAGCCCGACTACCTGTCCGGTAACAAAATAGAACTAAAGAACTTCATTATGCTCACTTCAATTGAAATCCGACATTTTGCGATCGTAGAGCACGCCACCCTGTCGCTGGAGCGCGGTATGACGGCGCTCACCGGTGAAACCGGGGCAGGCAAGTCCATACTCGTTGATGCGCTGGGTCTTGCCCTGGGCGATCGCGCCGACAGCAATGTGATACGTCAGGACGCCGACCGCGCTGAAATCAGCCTGACTGTCGAAATCAACAAGCTGCCCGCTGCACAGGCCTGGCTACAACAACATGACCTGGATGACGATGGGCTGTGCATCATCCGACGTGTGATCACACGAGAAGGCCGCTCGCGCGGATATATCAATGGCCGCGCATCAACCATGCAGTCGCTCAAGGAGCTGGGTGAAATGCTGGTCGATATCCATGGCCAGCACGCCCACCAGTCATTATTGCAGCGAGACATCCAGCGCACCTTACTGGACGAGCATGCCGGTCTGGTTGAACAACTTTCCAGCCTGGCATCGCTATTCACACAATGGAAAGATAAAACCGAACGCCTGCAGCGACTACGCAGCGATAGCAGTGACCGCCTGCAACGGCTGGATATGCTGCGTTACCAGGTAAAAGAGCTGTCAGAACTGGATCTGCAGGAAAATGAATGGGACACGCTCAATAATGAACACAACCGACTGGCCCATGCCAGTGAGCTTAAACAAAGCACCGAACAGGCACTGACTCTGCTCTACGAGATGGATCAGGGCAGCGTTCAGCAGCGCCTGGAAACACTGGCCGGTGACTTGTCACGACACAGCGCCATGGATGCGGACCTGAAACCGGTGGTAAGCCTGCTCAACGATGCGGCCATCCAGGTCAATGAGGCGGTGAATGAATTGCGCCACTACCATGACCGGCTGGATATGGACCCGGCACGTCTGCAATGGCTGGATCAACGCCTAGGCGCGATTCATGAACTGGCGCGTAAGCACCATTGCGAACCCGGCCAGCTGCTACAACGTCAACAGGAGCTGATCACCGAGCTGGACGAGATCGACCAGGGTGATGCCGCACTGGAACAGCTGGAAAGCGAAATCAGTGAGCTGGAAAAGGCGTACGACCAGCTGGCGCAGGAGATCGGTCAGCGCAGGCGCAAGGCAGCCCGCTCATTCAGCAAGGCGGTCACGGCTGAATTACGCCAGCTGGGTATGCCTGAGGCCCAATTTGACATCGCAATCGATGATCTTGACCCACCCCAACGCACTGCCCACGGCACCCAGACCATTGAATTTCGCGTGTGCGCCAATCCGGGACAGACCCTGCAGGCCATCAGCCGCGTCGCCTCGGGTGGTGAGCTATCGCGTATCAGCCTGGCCATACAGGTGATCGCCGCAGATAACACCCATATTCCGACCCTGATCTATGATGAGGTGGACAGCGGTATTGGCGGGGCAATTGCCGAGGTTGTCGGTCGCCGCCTGCGCAGCCTGGGTAAATCACATCAGGTTTTATGTGTGACTCACCTGCCACAGGTCGCCTCCATGGCACACCAGCATCTACAGGTGAGCAAATCGAGCAAGGACAAACAGACACGTACCCGCATACATCCGCTGGATCACGATCACCGTATTGACGAGATCGCACGTATGCTAGGCGGCATGGAAATCACCGCCCAAAGCCGTGCTCATGCCAGGGAAATGATCGCGCTCGCAGAAGCTTAACCGAAAGAATACTTGCCGAAAATTAATCTTTCAGGGTCTGGCACTGCTCGCAAATACCATAGATATACAGCACATGGTCGGTCATTTTATATCCGGCACGCTCAGCAATCGTATGCTGAAGCTGCTCAATGGTCTCATCAACAAACTCGTCAACCTTGCCGCAGCGTACGCACAGGATATGGTCATGGTGCGCGCCCTGATTAAGCTCAAACACCGAGTGACCACTGTCAAAGTGGTGGCGCGACACCAGGCCAGCCGATTCGAACTGGGTTAACACCCGGTAAACCGTGGCCAGACCAATGTCTTCGCCCTCTTCTATCAGGTTTTTGTACACATCTTCCGCACTAAAATGACGACGTGCATTTTTTTCGAGTATCTCGAGGATCTTGACCCTGGGCAGCGTAACCTTGAGGCCTGCCTTTTTAATGTCACTGGATTCCACAATAGTATTTCCATAACCGTAGTAGTCAGAAGGTGAGAACATGCGTTATCATTGCCACGTTGTACGTGCGGATAATGCAAATGAAAAAGCTTCTCATTACTATTATATTCCCGGTCATGCTATTTGTCACCGGTTGCAGCCTGCTGCCCAAACCCCATCGGATCGATATCCAGCAGGGCAATATCATCTCTCAGGATGACATCAATCAATTAAAAGTAGGAATGAGCAAAAAACAGGTGCTTTTTATCATGGGCACGCCCGTTATCCAGGATCCGTTTCATCAAGCCCGCTGGGATTATTACTACAGTCTTGAGCGCGGCCGCGTCCCGGAACCGACCAATCACGTCACTCTGACCTTTCTCAGCGACCAGCTGATCACGATCAATGGTGATATGCAACCCGTACTGCAGACCGGCACAGAAGATAAATCTAAACGCAGCAACGTTATTACCATCATACCGAAAGAGGCAAAAGTGGGTATTTCGGCCCTGATCAACTCGATGGTCAACTCGGTCAGGAGCGATGATGCAAAATCAGGCGCCCAGCCTAAAACCATCACCAAACCTCAGGCCCCCTCTGTACCTGGACAGAAAAAGGATAAATCCGGTGGGTTTTTTGACTCGTTCATCAATTTCTTTAAAGGCGACAGCAGCAACAAACAGGAAGCGACCGTCTCGCCTACTGAGTCAGCATCCGATGAGCAGGGTCCATCTGCTCTGGAACAATCTGTGCCTGGTTTAAATCTGGATTCCTTTATCCATTCTGGCTCGGAAGAAAATAATCGTGAAACAGAACCTGCTGCCATCCCGGGTGAACCGGCGACCGAAGAAGTACCAGAAGAGCAGCAAGATAGTGACACAACTCAGGATTCGCCGGACACACCCACTGAGGAACAGCCTGCCAAACCGGGGCAATCCTGGACAGACATGAATCTGGACTCCTTCATCAAGCCCTACTCCGATGACAAGGAAGCCGACGAGTCACACGATAGCAACACTACGGAGTAGCCGTCCTCACCAGGCGGCGACCGGTTGCGGGCTATTTCTTCTCGTGGTGGCCGCCAAACTGGTAGCGCATAGCTGACAGCAGGCGGTTGGCAAAGTCTGCCTCGCCCTGTGAAGAAAATCGATCGAACAGCGCTGCGGTCAATACATTGGCAGGCGTACCTGTCTCAATGGCCGCTATACTGGTCCAGCGACCCTCGCCCGAATCGGACACCCGGCCGGAAAAGTTATCCAGCTCTGGATCATCGCGTAGCGAAATAGCGATCAGGTCCAGCAACCACGAAGCCACCACACTGCCACGCCGCCACACCTCAGCCACTTCAGCCGTATCGATATCGTACTGGTAATGTTCCGGGTTTTGCAGTGGAGAGGTTTCCGCATCGGCCTGCTGATCCTGCTTGCCGATGTTGGCATGCTTAAGGATATTCATGCCTTCTGAAAAAGCGGCCATCATGCCGTATTCGATGCCATTATGAACCATTTTCACAAAATGTCCGGCACCATTGGCACCACAATATAAATAGCCCAGCTCAGAACGGGACGGTTCACCACTACGCCCGGCGGTACGCTCAATATCACCGACGCCAGGGGCGATGGTTTTGAACAAAGGGTCCAGATGGTTGACCACCTCATCCTCACCGCCGATCATCAGGCAATAACCTCGCGCCAGTCCCCATACCCCGCCACTGGTGCCCACATCCACATAATGCAGGCCTTTACGGCTGAGCTTTTTGGCCTGAGCAATATCATCCTTGTAATAAGAGTTACCGCCATCAATGATGATGTCACCGTCCTGCATCAGGCCGGCAAGCTCTTCCACCACCGTATCAACCACCGCTGCCGGCACCATGATCCAGACCACTCTGGGTAATTCAAGCTTGCTGACAAAGTCAGCCAGGTCAGAAGCACCGGTGGCACCCTCTTTCTCCAGCGTGGTGACCG
>DRJJ01000288.1 GCA_011052255.1 Gammaproteobacteria bacterium
AGCAATACATTCAGTCGCTTACTTTCCGGCACAAACACCGGCGAGCGCAGGTACTCCTTAACCCTGAAGCGTTCAGTACTGTCTTCTGCATAGGCGCGCAGCAGATCTTTTGCTAGCAGAATACCAATCACCTCATCACGGCTGTCACCGATTACCGGAAAACGCGAATGGCCGGAACTGATGATCGCCGGTAGCATCTCGTCGGGTTTCGCATCCCGCTGCAGTACCACCATACGGGAACGCGGCACCATGATGTCGCGCACCTGCATTTCGGATACCTGCAGCACGCCTTCGATCATGCTTAGCGCATCGGCACCAAATAGACCACGATGCTGCGCATCACGTAGCAGGGTGAGTAATTCTCCCCGGTCCCGGGGGTCGCCTTGCAAGACCTGACTCAATCGATCCAGCCAGCTACGGTTCCCGGAACCGTTGGTACTATGTTCGTCGTCACTCATATGGGGGTTGTTATCTCCTTGTTGCTTACGGGATATTATCTATGATAATCCCCTCTCCCCCAGGGAGAAGGAACTAAAAGGTTTTTACGCTATCTTCCACCAGGTATTTAATTCATGCCGATGCCTGCGATTCACTTTCATACGGTGGCGCAAAACCCAGTCCGGTAATAATTTTCGTTTCCAGCGCTTCCATTTCATTGGCCTGAACATCATTCTGATGATCGTAACCACACAAATGCAATGCACCGTGTATCAATATATGTGCCCAGTGTGCCTCAATATTTTTACTCTGCTGTATGGCTTCACTGGCTACAACCGGGGCACAGATTACCAGATCACCCAGCAATATACGTTCCATATCTGGCTGCACGACTGCAGGCACTTCAAACGGGAAAGACAGCACATTTGTCGGTTTATCCATCTCGCGATATTGCAGATTCAGATCGTGGCTTTCCTGTTCGTCTACAATGCGCACCACCACCTCCGCATCCGGATGCCTGTCTTGCAACGCAGCATCCAGCCAGCGCTGCATAGCCTCACGCCCAGGTATATCATCATGTTCAGACACGAGCTGTATATCAAGCAGCACGGTCATCAACTTTTATCCGACTGTTTGTCATGCTGTTCGTACGCACTAACGATACGCTGCACCAAAGGATGACGCACCACATCTTTGGCCGTAAAAAAAGTAAAGCTGATATCGTCAATCGGCTGCAGTACATCAATCACATGGCGCAAACCGGATTGCTGACTGGACGGCAAATCCACCTGGGTAATATCTCCGGTCACCACGGTAGTGGAACCAAAGCCTATACGGGTTAAAAACATTTTCATTTGTTCGCGCGTAGTATTCTGGGCTTCATCCAGAATAATAAACGACTCATTCAAAGTACGCCCACGCATATAGGCCAATGGCGCTACTTCAATAATATTTTGTTCAATCAGTTTACTGACCCGGTCAAAGCCAAGCATTTCATACAACGCATCGAACAAGGGTCTTAAATAAGGATCAATCTTCTGAGCCAGATCACCCGGCAAAAACCCGAGTCGCTCACCGGCCTCCACCGCCGGACGAACCAGAATAATACGTCTTACCCTGTCCTGCTCCAGCGCAGCCACCGCACAGGCTACGGCAAGGTAGGTTTTACCGGTACCGGCCGGGCCAATACCAAAACTCAGGTCACCTTGCAGAATCTGGCACAGATATTTTATCTGGTTATCACCACGGCCGCGTATTTTATGGCGCCGCAGCTCAACCACCGGGTCCTGACCATTGGCCTCCTGTTTTACCAGGCGATCAACGCCTGACTCTTGCAAATACAGGTGCACACGTTCCGGTGATAACTGCTCCTCCAGTGTCACATCGAACAGCTCTTCCAGCAGATGCCCGGCCGCGCGCGCCGATTGCTTTTCACCGATCACCTGAAACTGGTTGCCACGGTTGTTTATTTCCACACCCAGACGTCGTTCGAGTTGACGCAGATGTTCGTCAAACTGACCACACAAATTGGCAAGACGCAGGTTGTCGTCGGGTTCGAGGGTGAGCTCGTAGGTATTTGAGAGTTCGTTCAAGCTGGGCTTACAACCTCGGTTCAGCAGGCTTCAACTTCAGTATGGCCGAGACCCTGGCAGCCTGCAAGGCAGCCTGACCACACACTGGGTTGCAAGCATTTTTTATCATGGAATCAAGCATTTGCAGCATGGGTCTGTGAATCAAGCAACTCACCTCTAAGCGAATTCGGAAAGGCCTCGGTAATCCGCACATCCACAAACTGACCCGTTAAATCAATTGACCCGGGCAGGTTAACCACACGGTTGTTCTCACAGCGCCCGGCAATCTCGCCTTCACCCTTGCGGGCTTTACGCTCAACCAGCACCCGCTGGGTAGTACCTATCATTGACTGACTGATCGCAGCGGTCATCTGCTGGATACGTGCCTGCAATACCGCCAGCCGTTCCTTCTTTACCGCCAGCGGTACATCGTCTGGTAAACTCGCAGCCGGCGTACCGGGGCGGGCACTATAGATAAAACTAAACGAATGATCAAAACCCACCCGCTCAATCAAATCCATGGTCTGTTGAAAATCAGCATCAGTCTCACCGGGGAAGCCAATAATAAAATCCGATGACATGGAAATACCCGGGCGTATTTCACGCAGGCGTGCGATGGTCTGCTCATACTGTTCGACCTGATGCCCGCGTTTCATCAATGCCAGAATACGGTCAGCTCCACTCTGTACCGGCAAGTGCAAATGACTGACCAGTTCCGGTACTTCTTTATAGGCCTGAATCAGACTGTCGGTCATCTCCACCGGATGCGAAGTGGTATAGCGCAGTCGATCTATACCGTCGATCGCAGCCAGGTAGTTCAATAGCAAGGCCAGATCGGCCACATCACCATCATCGGTGCTACCACAATAGGCATTCACATTCTGCCCAAGCAGATTGATTTCACGTACACCCTGATCAGCCAGTTGCGACACCTCAGCCACAATATCGTCAAACGGACGACTGACTTCCTCACCACGGGTATAGGGCACCACACAAAACGTACAATACTTGCTACAGCCTTCCATAATCGACACAAAGGCGGTGGCACCATCGGCACGCGGTGGCGGCAGATGGTCAAATTTTTCAATCTCCGGGAAACTGATATCAATTACGGCCGAACGCTCACGTTTTACCGTCGCCACCATTTCCGGTAACCGGTGCAGGGTCTGCGGACCAAATACCATATCTACGTAGGGCGCGCGGTCACGTATCGCAGCACCTTCCTGACTGGCGACACAACCACCCACACCAATAATCACCTCGGGACGTTTATCCTTGATAGCCTTCCACACACCCAGTAGTGAAAACACCTTCTCCTGAGCCTTCTCACGGATCGAACAGGTATTGAGCAACAGCACATCCGCCTGCTCCGGCGTATCGGTTATCTCCATACCATGTGCTACATTCAGCACATCCGCCATTTTGGAGGAATCGTACTCGTTCATCTGGCAGCCAAAGGTTTTGATATACAGCTTCTGCATCACAGCCCATCATTTCTACAAAGTGAACCGCGTAAGATACTACTTTTTCAGTGAAATTTCCATTTTTGAGGGCTTATGTCGGCCTTGGGCTGACCATCGATTGTCGTGTTATTTGCATTTATATCAAATACTTGACGATTTACAGAGCGTAATACCCACTGGTTAATGTGCCCTGCGTGTGCGGGCTATCGTTTGAGTTTGAAGTTCTTTTTATTCTTCACTCTTTTCTTCTTTCCGAGAAATAATATACATAGGTACCTCAAATGCGGGTGAAAATCCTATTCTCGCGCATGTTGACTGAACGTACTCTCGCCAATATGGCCATACATGATAGCCCACGTTATCAACTGAGAAGGCTTTTAATTCTTCCTTCTTCAACTGCTTCTTAGTTAAATACCTTGCCTCAAAGATACCAATGATTTCCACGATTGGACTACAGTCGTCCTTTTTACTTTCAACAAGCTCTTCAGATAACACAAGGCGCGAACCAACAGAATAAACAAAACGGTAATCCCAAATACTCTCCCCTTTCGAATCAGTTAGTGATATCTCTTTTATCTTGGCAACAGATCTGAAACTCTGAGAGGATGTTTCGTCTCTATCTATAGTCAGAATATCAATATCATCCCTTACAAAGACTTTGCTTTCCTTTAAATTTACAGACTGAATACGGAGGCAATCTTGAGCACTCTTTAAACATTCATCCATAATCAAGCAACCAAGGTCTTCCATTCCTTTCGATCTCTGCAATCAAAGATATTCTGGGAATTTTGAATTAATTCTTCAACCTTTAATTCGTCATTTTCCATTGTCCAATCAAAGGCCAAATCATCCAATATAGGTTCAACCACAATGTTAACCTTTGGTTTTACACCTAATGCAAAACATATATCAGAGAGACTTCCCAGTGTCATATTACGAGCGCCACTTAAAACCTGTGTAACATAAGAACGAGATTTTCCTAAGCGATGCGCAAGCTCTTTTTTACTAACCTCCAAATCCTCAAGTGTCAATAAAATATCTTCAGTCACGTTATATACTAATTCTTCACGTACAAATGCTCTTTCCTCTGCATTACTGAAATTTTTATTCTCAGGGTAAAACATAGATTTAGCATTCATCACCATTCTCCTCAATTCTTGACCAATTAGTTCTAACTCTATTGGTATCACTCTCATTAAGTTTATTTCGTTTCTTGTATATGTAATGACTAATAAAATACGTATCTTTATGCCATTGTGACAGCCAACAGTAACCTCTTATAGGTATCCGTTTGAGAGCATTAAATTTCTTTGCATTATGCTGTCCTTTCCTTTTTGGTAAATAACCTTCTTGAGGAAAGTTCTCTTTTGTCATCCTGCCACCGTCAACTAGCCGCTGAATCTGCAGAATTATTGCAGTCGTAAATTTCTTCTGCTGTCTAGCACCCACTTTCTTCAAAGCTGCTCGATAGCTATCTATAGCTCCTTTACAGTGTATAACCGTAAATTTGGTGCCTGTATATCTATCATTGAGTTCATCTTCTTTCACACTGGAACCGGACTATAGTTAATATATATGTTAACTGCAATCATTTTTCAACCTAAATTTTGTATGTTTATATCATTTCGCAAGAGAAAAATTACACTATATTCTATTATTATTCAATAAGTTGTGGCCTATTTGTCTCGAATGCCACTCAAAACGGTAAAATCTCACAAAAATAGCAATAAGTACCAGCTATATCAACAATACTTAGCCAATTAGCCAATTAGCCAATTAGCCAGGTGTCAATAAGCAAACAAACCGGCTTTGGGCGCGCCATATACCATATTTATAGAATTTACTTAGGCACAACTTCATGCCAAGACAGATCATTCTCATACTGAATAATTTCTTGTATCACTGCCATCTAGACATTGATTTCTGAGTATCATATCGACACTTCATACACCTTTCACTACTCTTCCCTCAAATACAAATGCTCCTGAAACCCTGTAAATACATCCCGTATCTCACCCACACTGCCCAGCGCTGTCACCGCATCCCCTACAGAGTGATATTTCAGTTCCAACAGGCTCGGCAGCTTGTCCTGATCAAGCTCACTAACACCCTGGGTAATATAGTGATTCAGCACAAAGCTTAGAAATTCCTGCTGCTTGTCTGAATAGTGTTGAAAAATACCTTCCCTGTGACTGGCTACCCGCATCTCACGCGTGATGGTAGGCAGCGCAAAGGCGATATAGGCCAGTACATCAAACAGATCACTGTTCTGTGCATCAATCACCCGGCTAACTTCAGCCAGTTGTGCCTTGCCGTAGCCTTTCTCTTCCAGACCTGACAACAGTTTTTTACGGGTATCGGGTTTGCTCCATAGCAATCGCAGCTCATCCTCATCTCTGAACAGCTCTGGCAGTTCGCCATACAGCCTTTCAACAAACTGGGCGGCCGATATGGGCGTGCCATCAGGGCTCCAGAAGGTGGTCGCGGTCATGTGCTGAATGGTGCGTTCCTTACCGTCTGCCAGTTTAATCTTTACCTTGACCTTCTTTTTGCAGATACAGGGGTCTTCACCGCAGTCGGGGCATGGCTCCGGCTCTTTTACACAGACACAGGGGCTCTGGCCACAGGTATAACACGGTGGGGGCGGCTCTCTCAGGCAGATACAGGGGCTGTGACCACACTGTTCGCATGTCTCGGGCTCTAACGGATCACCATCCCATTCCGGATCACTGAAATGCTCATAGGCCTTGACGAAATCGTAAATGGTGAAATAGTCCTTGCCATCAAACAGGCGTGTACCTCGCCCGACAATCTGCTTGAACTCAATCATCGTTTTCACCGGGCGCATCAGCACAATGTTACGCACGTTGCGTGCATCCACACCGGTTGAGAGTTTCTGTGAGGTGGTCAGTATGGTGGGGATGGTCTTCTCGTTATCCTGAAACACACGTAACCAGCGCTCGCCTTCTTGTCCATCATTGGCGGTCACGCGTATACAGTAGTTCGGGTCGCTGCTGGCCTTGTTCTGGTTAATCAGATCGCGCACAGCAAGTGCGTGTTCCTGGGTGGCACAGAAAACCAGCGTCTTCTCTTGCTGGCTAATCATTCCCATGAACAGTTTTACCCGATACGCCTCACGCTCTTTGATCTCGATCACCCGGTTGAAATCATCCTCGGTATAACGCTTGTCGGCCTCAAGCTCACCCTCAATCAGGGTGTCATCAGATGTATAGGTGTATTCATCCAGTGTGGTCGCTATCTGCTTCACCCTGAACGGCGTCAGGTAGCCATCATTAATCCCTTCCTTGAGCGAGTAGATATAAACCGGCTCACCAAAGTAAGCGTAAGTGTCTACATTGCCATCGCGCTTCGGCGTTGCGGTCAGACCCAGCTGTACCGCCGGTGAGAAGTATTCCAGAATACCGCGCCAGTTACTTTCATCATTGGCACCACCTCGATGGCACTCATCAATGACGATGAAATCAAAAAAATCGGCGGGATAGTCGCCAAAACTTGGGGCTGGATTACCGACTGCATCCGTCCCGGCCATAAAGGTCTGGAAGATGGTAAAGAAGATACTGCCATTTTTCGGTACCCTGCCCTTCTTGCGGATGGTGTCAGGGTCTATCCTTACCAGTGCAT
>DRJJ01000289.1 GCA_011052255.1 Gammaproteobacteria bacterium
ACCCATGCCGATGGGCCAGGTGACCGGGGCGCACTGGATATTCAGTATAGATTCAACTTCGTCCAGTAGTTCTATCGGGTCCCTGCCCTCACGATCGAGTTTGTTAATAAAGGTCATGATCGGTGTGGTGCGTAAGCGGCAGACCTCCATCAGTTTGATGGTGCGTTTCTCGACCCCTTTGGCACAATCGATCACCATTAGCGCTGAATCGACAGCGGTTAAGGTACGGTAGGTGTCTTCGGAGAAGTCTTCATGCCCCGGTGTATCCAGCAGGTTTACCGTGCGGCCTTTGTAGGGAAACTGCATCACTGATGAGGTGACCGATATACCACGTTCTTTTTCCAGCTCCATCCAGTCGGAAGTGGCATGACGATCGGCCTTGCGGCCCTTGACGGTGCCGGCCTGCAGGATGGCATGCCCGAACAACAGTAACTTTTCGGTTAAGGTTGTTTTGCCTGCATCGGGATGTGAAATAATCGCAAAGGTACGGCGTTTATCGATTTCGTCGGTATTCATTAGCTATACGGTTCTGCTTCGGGCATATAATTCGGTTAGTGGAGCGGTATTATAGCGTAACAGGCGTAAGTGTGGGCATTTGACTCTATAGTAAAAACAGCTATGGGCAAGGTAACTGAATCTTATCCCCTCACCCCAACCCTCTCCCTGAAGGAGAGGGAGTCAACAGGGCAAAACTGAGTAAACGTAACCGACAGGGTTACAACGTTTTGGCCAGTATCAGGGCATCTTCCCTGCCTTCGCCATCCGGGTAGTAGTTGTTGCGACTGCCTACTGTGTTAAAACCGGTTTTGTCATACAGGCGTATGGCTGCGGTGTTGGAGGGTCTGACTTCCAGCAGTAACATCTCGGAGTGCATACGTTTGGCGGCCTCTATCAGGTAGTCCAGCATCAGCCGTCCCAGCCCCTGGCCCTGCATGCCCGGATCGATACACAGGTTAAGCAGGTGTGATTCACCCACCCCTTTGGACATAATGGCATAACCGACGATCAGACCATCCATTTCCATGACCTGACAACAGTAACCAACGCGCAGGCAGTCTCCGAATATGCCGCGCGACCAGTAGTATGGATAGGCCTTTTGCTCTATCGGCATAATCTGATCCAGATCCGATTCGCACATGGTGCGAATGATCGCCATGTTGTCTAATACTGCACTCATATTTCACCCAGAAAGGTTTTAACTTTTATCAGGTCCTGCCATGCCTTCGCCTTGTCTTTTGGCGTACGCAGCAGATAGGCAGGATGATAACTTACCATTAATGGAACACTGGTTTCTGCGTAACAATACGATTTTCCACGTAACCTGGCCAGGTTGTCTGTGCGCTGTAGCAGATTTTGCGCAGCTATCCGCCCCAGTACCAGTATTAATTTCGGCTGAATTAGCTCAATCTGGCGGCGCAGAAAGTGCTCACAGGTCTGTATTTCAGCCTTTTTGGGGTCCCTATTATCGGGCGGCCGGCATTTGAGCATATTGGCTATATAGACCTGCTCGCGCTGCAGGCCTATGGCGTGCAGCATTTCGCTGAGTAACTGCCCTGCCGCGCCAACAAACGGCAGGCCCTGCCGGTCTTCTTCGGCGCCCGGTGCTTCACCGATGATCATCAGACGGGCGTGCGCATCACCGTTACCAAACACGGTCTGGCTACGGCTGGTTGCCAGCTCACATGCCTGGCAGGCTGCCACCTGGTTCTGCAAACCTGGCAGGTTATCGACTTCGGGTCTGGCCGGAACCGACTCATTCTGCGGTGAAGATTGTGATGCCTCTGACAGATGTTCCGGAATATGCTCGGGCACGTACTCGGACAGCGGTGGTTGCTCTGCTTCCATTTCTGGCACAGCAGCTACCGGCGCATCCGGTTCCGGCCTGATTTTCCAGACCGGAATCTCCATTGCATCCAGTGCCATTTTTTGTCGCCGACTGAGCATATCCTGTCCGTCCTGATCAGACGTCTGCGGCCTGCGGGTGCTCCCGATCAACCGGGTACAGCATCTTGTTCAGGCCATTGATGTAGGCCTTGAGTGATGCCAGCACAATATCCGTATCGGAGCCCTGACCATTAACGATGCGACCAGCCCTTTCCAGCCGTACGGTCACTTCACCTTGCGAGTCTGTGCCGCTGGTGATGTTGTTGACCGAATAAAGCTGCAGGTCGACACCACTATCAATCATCTCGTTGACAGCCTGGTACGTAGCGTCCACCACCCCGCCACCGTTTGCGCACGCCTGTTTTTCTTCGCCGTCCACACTGAGGATGACGGTAGCCTCTGGTGTTTCGCCTGTTTCGCTGCACACCTTCAGTGACACCAGTTTGATACGATCATTTTCTGCTTCTACACTGGATTCGGTCAGCAATGCCTGCAAATCTTCATCAAAAATCTCGTGTTTTTTATCCGCCAGTTCCTTGAAACTGGCAAAGGCGCTGTTGAGATCCTCTTCAGATGAAAAATCGACGCCCAGTTCTTCAAGCCTTGTACGAAATGCATTTCGACCCGAGTGTTTGCCCAGTACCATGCGATTGGCGATCCAGCCTACGTCCTGGGCACGCATGATTTCATAGGTCTCACGGTTTTTAAGCACGCCATCCTGGTGGATACCGGATTCATGTGCAAAGGCATTGATGCCCACTATGGCCTTGTTTGGCTGAACCGGAAAACCGGTAATGTTGGATACCAGTCGTGAACAAGTGACTATCTGGCTGGTATCCAGACGGGTGTCGCAGGTAAACACGTCACGCCGGGTACGCACCCCCATGACCACCTCTTCCAGTGCGGCATTGCCTGCCCGTTCACCCAGACCATTGATGGTGCATTCTACCTGGCGCGCGCCGTGCACCACGGCAGCCAGTGAATTGGCCACGGCCAGACCGAGATCATTATGGCAATGCACTGAAAACACCGCTTTATCTGAATTAGGTATACGTTCAAGTAAGTCACGAATCAGCAGGCCAAATTGTTCCGGTACATTATAACCGACCGTATCCGGGATGTTGATGGTTGTCGCACCGGCATCAATTACCGCTTCAATCACACGGCAAAGAAAATCCGGCTCGGAACGACCCGCATCCTCTGGTGAAAATTCAATATTGTCGGTGTATTTACCCGCTCGTTTGACGGCATGCACGGCCTGCTCCAGTACCTGGTCGGCCGACATACGCAGCTTCTTTTCCATGTGTATTGGCGAGGTGGCAATGAAGGTATGAATACGTGCTGAATTCGCATCCTTGAGTGCCTCACCCACACCGTCTATGTCTTTGTCCAGCGCCCGGGCAAGGCCGCATACGGTGCTGTCTTTAATGGTGCGCGCAACGGCCTGTACCGCTTCAAAGTCACCTTTGCTGGCGATAGGGAAACCGGCCTCAATGATATCCACACGCATACGTTCAAGTGCCTTGGCGATACGGACTTTTTCGTCTCGCGTCATCGAGGCACCCGGGCTTTGCTCGCCGTCACGCAAGGTGGTGTCAAAAATGATTAATTGGTCGCTGTTACTCATGATATTCTGCTCTCTTATACCTGTTTCAAGGCATCACTGTGTCGAGGCTCTGCCTCGATTATATCGATGATTATGACGTTAGATAAGCCCTCGTCAGGGCATGTAGGATAATTATCTGCCTTACGGCAGTAGTCGCAGTGATAGCGGCAGGCGATCATTCAGGTGGGCAGCACCAGCAAGCGCAAGAACGGATTCTTTCGCTGGCCGGTTGTATATGGATGTGCTGTTCTGTTTCATATTTTTAATATTGCTGTATAGACTTTCAATATAGCCTGTCTGCCGGCGCTTGCCAAGCCGAAATTTTCACTTCTGGCTGTGCTGCCCACACTGGGAATTTATTCCTGATCTGATGAATCCATTCCACCGCCTGTCGGTGAAGTGGCCTGCGGCTGTTCGCGGCGCCGCTTTTGCCGGATTCTCCTGACCAGCCACTGCACCGGTCCGGACAGGGCGTAACCCACAAAGACTATAAAAAAGACCTTGGGCGGATCAATCGCGACCAGCACAAACATCAGCACCACAACGCTGATGCCCAGAAAAGGGATACGATCGCGTTCCGATCCACCGACACCCTTGAAGCTGGTATACAGCACAGGCAACACCATGAGTATGGCTGCCAGTATGGTCAGCACAAACGAAGGCAACCATAACATGTTGTCGTTGCCCTTGAGCCCCATATCATCGAATACCCAGACAAATGAAACCATCAGGGTTGCTGCGGAAGGGCTGGCCAGTCCAAGAAAATAACGTTTGTCGATTACGCCGGTCTGTATATTGAAGCGAGCCAGCCGCATGGCCGCCATCGCGGTATAGAAGAAAGCGGCCAGCCAGCCAAATCGCGCCCATTGCCAGCCCAGATCAACCATGCTGGCCAGTGACCATTCGTACATAATCAATGCCGGTGCCAGCCCGAAAGACAGCAGGTCTGCGAGGCTGTCGTACTGCGCACCAAATTCGCTCTGGGTGTTGGTCATACGCGCCACCCGGCCATCTATACCGTCCAGAAACATGGCGATGATGACGGCTATGGCAGCGGCGGTAAAGCGGCCGTTAATGGCCAGAATGATCGCATAGAAGCCCGCAAACAGGCCGGCCGTGGTAAACAGGTTAGGCAGCAAATAAACGGCTTTGCGGGGTTTACGCTGTGTTTGACTGTCTTGATTATTTTGCATAAATATAAGCTGTACGATACCGGTTATGTACCGATCGCATCACTGTTCAGGGAACGCGCACCGGCCTTGCTTAGTATAGCAATGATATCACTGCCGCACAGCAGGCTGTCGCCCGGCTTACACTTGACGCGTACGTCGGTTGGTAAAAA
>DRJJ01000290.1 GCA_011052255.1 Gammaproteobacteria bacterium
GCCAGGCATTGGTAATCGCATTGTGCATCAGGCCGTGTACTGACAGTGGAAATTCCCATGAGAAGGCTTTGTCGAGGCGTACAGGCTCGCCTTTATCATCAACAAACAGGTCATCCGGGTCGGCCGGCCAGCCCAGCGGCATGCCATTGAGTGGTGTGTTCGGCTGCACGTCTTCGGGCCCTTTCGGTGATTTGGCGCAGGGCGGAATCGGGCGCGGAAACGGGGCCTTGTGGCGGAAACCACCGGGGCGATCAATGGTGCCGAGCAGGGTCATCAAAATAGACAGTGCGCGGATTGAGTGAAAGCCGTTTGAGTGAGCGGCGAGGCCACGCATGGCATGGAATGAAACCGGGTTGCCGGTAACCGTTTCATGTTCACGGCCCCACACGTCGGTCCACGCAATCGGTAGCTCGATGCGTTCGTCACGTGCGGTGATACCCATTTCATGTGCCAGACGGCGTATGGTCTCGACCGGGATACCGGTGATATCGGCCGCCCATTCCGGGGTGTATTGTTCTACCCGGTCGCTGAGTAACTGGAATGAAGGCTTGACCGGAGTGCCATCGGGCAGGTCGTACTGGCCGAGCATGTACGGGTCGATATCCTGTTTGCGATCGGCAACCACTGCCTTGTCCTGATTGCGATCCCACCACAGTTTATTCTGCGGGTCGAAGCAGCCTTCTTCTTCCGGCACCTCGGCGCGTACGAACATACCGTATTCGGTGCTGTCCTCATCCATGTTGACCAGTTCTGATGCATTGGTGTAGTCAATCATAAATTCACGGTCATACAGGCCGGTTTTAATCAGCTCATGGATCAGGGCGAGGATCAGTGCACCATCGGTGCCGGGTTTGATTGGTACCCATTCATCGGCAATGGCCGAGTAACCAGTGCGTACCGGATTAATGGAAATAAACTTGCCACCCTGGCGCTTGAATTTCGACAATGCCATTTTTAGCGGGTTGGAGTGGTGGTCTTCTGCCGTACCAATCATTACGAACAGTTTTGAGCGCTCAAGGTCAGGGCCACCGAACTCCCAGAACGAACCACCGATGGTGTAGATCATGCCGGCGGCCATGTTGACTGAGCAGAAGCCACCGTGTGCTGCATAATTAGGTGTGCCGAACTGTTTCGCAAACAGGCCGGTCAGGGCCTGCATCTGATCGCGGCCGGTGAACAGCGCGAATTTTTTCGGATCGGTTTTACGAATCCTGGCCAGCCGTTCTTCCATTACGCTGAAGGCCTGGTCCCAACTGATTTCCTCGAATTCATTGTCACCCCGATCAGAGCCGGGTTTGCGCATCAGCGGTTTGGTCAGGCGTGCCGGCGAATACTGCTTCATGATGCCGGAGCTGCCTTTGGCACAGATCACGCCTTTGTTAAGCGGGTGGTCCGGGTTACCCTGTATATAGCGAACCTCTCCATCACGTAAGGTTACGCGGATACCGCAACGACAGGCACACATATAACAAGTGGTGTTCTTGATTTCAGTATGACTGCTGCCGGGTGGCGTGACAGGGTCATGCAGTGGATTGGCTGTGCTCATCGTATTAATAAACCTTACTAAAATGGTCGGGGTACTCTACATGCCCGGTACAGAATCAGGCCAATCAAGATATTTACTACCAACATAAATTAATAATATTCTAATATAATTACAGATGTAATAAACCCCAAATTACCGAGTTTATTATAACCATATGTTTTGGTTGACATATTAATCGATTTTTTGCCAAAAGCTTTGCTGTGAAAGCGGATCAGTTTTCTATATAAGTCACACTTATGCCCGACAAAGATAAAACTGTTTTGCAATTGCTGCGTTAATCGCTAATGTTAGCACCCTATTTCACTATCGGGGCCGAAATACGGCCGTTTTTTGGTGAACGGGGACAAGAATTTTGCAAGCCCTGGCTGCCCGAAAGTGTGGTTGAGCAGGTCTTTCAGACAAAAGAATTGAAGTTATTAATTTTAATGACTCATGAGCCGTCGATAGCTTCGACGGGTTGTTTAAACCGCGGTAACTCTTAGGAGAATAACAATGCCAACATTTGTACGTACAGACAAATGCGACGGATGCAAAGGGCAGGACAAAACAGCCTGCATGTATATCTGCCCGCATGATTTAATGAAGCTGGATATGGACGGTTCTGAAACCGGTCATGCCATGAAGGCTTTCAACCAGGAACCCGAGCAGTGCTGGGAATGTTATTCCTGCATCAAGATCTGCCCACAGCAGGCTATCGAATGTCGCGCTTACGCCGATATCGTACCGCTGGGTGGTTCTGTTCAGCCATTGCGTGGTACTGATTCCATTATGTGGACTATCAAGTTCCGTAACGGCAACATGAAACGCTTCAAATTCCCCATTCGCACCACACCTGAAGGTTCAGCCGATCCGACAGCTGGATTCTCTGATCCAGACAAGTCCAGGCTGGATGACGGTGGTCATTACTTCAACGAAGACGTGCATTCAACTGACATGAGCCAGTTTGTAAGCAGCTAAGTCGGTCTTTCGTTGTTAAAGAGTGGAAGTTTTTAATTAATATTGAAGTATGAGAGGTTAATAACATGTCCGAATATGGATTTGGTAACCCTGAAGTCGTCGAAGAAGAAGTAGATATTCTGATCATCGGTGGCGGCATGGCAGCTTGTGGAACAGCGGTAGAAATTATGCGCTGGGCAGGCGATGACGTTAAAATCAAACTGGTCGACAAGGCCGCTATGGACCGTTCCGGTGCCGTTGCACAGGGTCTGTCTGCTATTAATACTTACATGGGTGAAAACGATCCTGCAGATTACGTGCGCATGGTTCGTACTGACCTGATGGGTATTGTTCGTGAAGACCTTATTTATGATGTAGGCCGCCACGTTGACGGTTCTGTACACCTGTTCGAAGAATGGGGTCTGCCAATCTGGAAACAGCCTGGTGACGAAGACAAGAAGCTTCCTGATGGTGGCAAGCCTGTACGTTCCGGTAAATGGCAGATCATGATCAACGGTGAATCTTATAAATGGATCGTCGCTGAAGCTGCCAAGAAAGCACTGGGTACAGAAAACATCCAGGAACGCGTATTCATTGTTAAGCTGGTTAACGACAAGAACGATCCTGGCCGTGTTACTGGCGCGGTGGGTTTCTCTGTTCGTGAAGACAAGGTATTCGTTTATAAATTCAAATGCTGTTTGCTGGTCTGTGGTGGTGCGGTTAACGTATTCCGTCCACGTTCAGTCGGTGAAGGTCAGGGTCGTGCATGGTATCCCGTATGGAATGCCGGTTCTACCTACGCGATGGCGCTGGAAGCCGGTGCCGAAGGCACCATGCTTGAAAACCGTTTCGTACCCGCTCGTTTCAAAGACGGTTACGGTCCTGTTGGCGCATGGTTCCTGCTATTCAAAGCGAAAGCAATGAACGCACAGGGTGAGGATTACCAGGAAACCAACAAGCACCTGCTGGAAGAGCACAACTATGGCACCTACGCTCATGGTCACGTAATGGGCACTTGCCTGCGTAACCATTTGATGATGGAAGACATGCGTAACGGTAAGGGTCCTATCTTTATGGACACTCCGTCTGCATTGGCCAAACTGGCTGAAACCATGACACCGAAGGAAATCAAGCATCTGGAAGCAGAAGCCTGGGAAGACTTCCTCGACATGACCATTGGCCAGTGTGGTATCTGGGCCGGTGAAAACATCGAGCCAGACAAAGAAATGTCTGAATTGATGCCTACCGAACCCTACCTGCTGGGTTCACACGCTGGTTGTTCCGGCCTGTGGGTTTCCGGCCCTGGCGATCTGCCGGGTGTTCCTGAAGAATGGAGCTGGGGTTACCGTGGTATGACCACTGTACCGGGTCTGTTCACTGCTGGTGACGGCGTGGGCGCATCTGGCCACAAGTTCTCTTCCGGTGCATTCACCGAAGGTCGTTTTTGTGCCAAGTCCATGTTGCAGTTTGTACGTGACAATGCTGACCTGAAGCCTGAGCTGGAAACA
>DRJJ01000291.1 GCA_011052255.1 Gammaproteobacteria bacterium
ACTAGTCTGAATAATGGAGTAACGACCATGTCCATACTAACTGTCACTGAACTGGCTAACCGCAGCGGCACTACGCCGCATGCGGTGCGCTACTACACCCGACTGGGCCTGTTGCAGCCAGAAAGAAACCCGGATAACGGCTACCGTCTGTACCGTAATTCAGAAGTAAACTGGCTGCGCTTTATACGTAAGGCCAAGCAACTGGGTTATACCCTGAGTGAGATCAGGGAAATCATGCATGATAGCGATCAGGGTCAGTCGCCCTGCCCGCGTGTAAGGGAGATTCTCGAGCGGCGTATTGATGAAAACCGCCAGCAGCTGGAAGAGCTGATGAACCTGCAAACGCGTATGGAACAAGCACTGAAGCAATGGGTAACTATGCCTAATGGTAATCCGGATGGTCATTCAGTCTGTCACCTGATCGAATCATTTGCCAATACAGAAGAATCGCCTCAGGCACCCAAACACCGCTTACATCAGGTAAACTAGCGACCTGCGAACTGAACCATACTGGAGAACAAAATGGACGTCATGATTATTGCAACCAAAGGCTGCAGTCATTGTAAAAACCTGACCAAGGAACTGGATGACCTGGGCATTGAACATCGCCTGGTACACGTAGAAGACGAACCAGAATTATGCCAGAAACTGGGTATTCGTCATTCACCTAACCTGGTGGTAGATGGTGAAATAGTATTCAGGGAACAGATACCCAGACATGAACTACGTGAATACTTCAAACGCTGAACAGTTAATTCAGCAAAACCACAAAGCAGACTTTTTATGCCACTAAACCTTGACCTGTGAGCAACACACATGTTCTAGGCTTAATAGTAAGATCAGGCAAGTAGTAAACCTGGTAGTACGGAGCCGTATCGAACATGAGCAGCCTGCTTAATACTCTGCTAATAGTCGGACTATTTTTTCTGGTGATACGATTCGGTTGTAGCGCACCCATGAGGTATGGCCTGTTTGAGGCTGGCCCCTAACCTTATCTCTATTTGTCTGGTAACGATATTGACTGAGATAAAGGAGGACCATCATGAAAACCAGAATTTCTGTAAAGGCCGTTGGTCATGCCAGCAGTCTGTTTCTGGCCATCAGTTTTACGCTATGTGTATTGTGGGATCTGATACTACCGACGTATGCCATGCATGAGTCCTGGCAACAGTTTTTGCCAGGTTTTCAATGGCTGAGCTGGCAAAGCTTTGCACTGGGGCTGGCTGAATCGTATGCATACGGCTGGTTCGTAGCACTGGTATGGGTTCCACTGTTCAATATTTTTTCAACCTCTACAGCAGACCAGACCGATACGGGTAAAAGTTGCTGCGGTAACCACTGAAATTAACAATAAATAATAAAGGACACCTGACATGAGTAAAGATCCAGTATGCGGCATGACGGTCGAAGCGGAGACCGCAGCCGCCAGTGCAGAACATGAAGGCAAAACCTGGTACTTCTGTTCTGAACACTGTCAGCATAAATTCAAGGCAGCGCCTGAACAATATACCGTGCAGGAAAACCTGACCGACCCGGTCTGCGGTATGACCGTCACTACTGATAGCGAACATCATCACCAGCATGATGAAAAGGACTATTATTTTTGTAGTTCATCCTGCCATGACAAGTTCGTTACAGACCCGGGGCAGTATATCGCTCAGGATTCTCTGACCGATCCGGTATGCGGCATGACGGTCACCACCGACAGCGAACACCATCACCAGCATGATGACAAGGACTATTACTTCTGTAGTTCATCCTGCCATGACAAGTTCGTCGCCGACCCGGAAAAGCATCTGCACCCGACGCCTGCTGACGAACAGGCTACAGATTCTTCCACCACCTTCACTTGTCCGATGCATCCCGAGGTCGAGCAACAAGGGCCGGGCACCTGCCCAAAATGTGGTATGGCGCTGGAAGCCAAGGGCATACCGCAGATTGCAACCAAAACCGAATACACCTGCCCGATGCACCCGGAGGTTATTCAGGACCATCCGGGGGCCTGCCCCAAATGTGGCATGGCACTCGAATCGCGTACCGTAGAGGCCGAAGAGGACACCAGCGAACTGGATTACATGAGCCAGCGCTTCTGGGTCAGTGCCGCACTCGCCTTACCCGTGTTAATCAGTGCCATGGCAGCCGAGTTCTGGCCCAAGGCTATGGCGGAATTGATAGACCCCAATCTACGCCAATACCTTGAGATGATCGTATCGGCACCGGTGATATTCTGGGGAGGCTGGATATTCTATGTGCGTGCCATACAATCGGTCATCACACGCAATCTTAATATGTTTACCCTGATCGGACTCGGTGTGTCAGTTGCCTGGATCTATAGTTTTATTGCCACCGTCTTCCCCGGTATTTTCCCACCCGAGGTATTCAACGAGGTTGGCGCCGTGCCGGTCTATTTTGAGGCGGCAGCGGTGATTACCGCACTGATATTGCTCGGTCAGGTACTGGAACTCCGCGCACGAAGTCAAACCAATGCCGCCATCAAGTTATTACTCGGTCTGGCACCTAAAACAGCACGTATTGTACGCGACGACGGCACTGAAGAAGACATTCCGATGGAGCACGTAAAAGTTGGCGATACCTTACGGGTTCGTCCCGGTGAAAAAATACCGGTCGACGGGACGGTTGTTGATGGTGAAAGCAATGTAGACGAAGCCATGGTCACCGGCGAACCACTACCGGTCGAAAAAAGCGCCGGTGAAAAACTGATCGGTGCAACCATTAATGGTACCGGCAGCCTGTTGATGAAAGCTGAAAAAGTGGGTGCAGACACCTTGTTGTCGCAGATTGTACAGATGGTTGCAGATGCGCAGCGCTCCAGGGCGCCTATCCAGAGGTTGGTCGATCTTGTTGCCGGCTACTTCGTACCCGTGGTCGTGGCTATTTCGATCATTACATTTATTGTCTGGAGCGTATGGGGACCCGAACCTGCTATCGCTTACGCCGTGATCAATTCCGTTGCCGTCCTGATCATCGCCTGTCCCTGTGCGTTGGGTCTGGCAACACCCATGTCAATCATGGTCGGTACCGGTAAAGGTGCGATGATGGGGGTGTTATTCAAAAATGCCGAGGCACTGGAAGTACTCAGAAAGGTCGATACCCTGGTGGTGGACAAGACCGGCACCCTGACCGAGGGCAAACCTAAACTGGTCTCTGTGGTGGCTATCAATGGCTTTCTTGAACACGATGCATTGCAACTGGCCGCCAGCCTGGAACGCGCCAGTGAACATCCGTTAGCTGAAGCTATCGTTCGGGGTGCCGAGGATCGCGATGCCGTACTGAGCAAGACCGAAGATTTCCAGTCTGTTACCGGCAAGGGTGTAACAGGCGTAGTGGATGGCCATAAGGTAGCACTTGGTAATATCAAACTACTCACCGATCTGGGTATTGATGTAGGTGATCTGCCGCAACAGGCCGATACCCTGCGTGCCGATGGGCAAACCGTTATGCTGCTAGCGATAGACGATAACCCTGCCGGCCTGATCGGCGTGGCCGATCCGGTCAAGGAATCTACCCCCGAGGCCATTCGTGATCTACATGCTGCCGGCATCAAGATTGTTATGCTTACTGGCGACAGTCGCAAGACCGCTGAAGCGGTCGCCGCCAAGCTAAACATCGATCAGATACAGGCCGAGGTATTGCCTGACCAGAAGGCAGCCGTAGTCAAGCAGCTTCAGGAGGAAGGCAAAATCGTGGCCATGGCTGGCGATGGCATCAACGACGCACCGGCACTGGCGCAGGCACAGGTGGGAATCGCGATGGGTACCGGTACCGACGTGGCCATGGAGAGTGCAGGGGTAACGCTGGTTAAGGGTGATCTGCGTGGCATCGTACGCGCCCGTGTTCTCAGCGCCGCCACCATGCGTAATATCCGCGAGAACCTGTTCTTCGCCTTCATTTACAACACAGCTGGGGTACCGATAGCAGCAGGCATTCTATATCCATATTTTGGAATACTGCTGTCCCCGATCATTGCTGCCGCCGCGATGAGTTTCAGTTCGGTATCGGTTATTATGAATTCATTACGCCTGCGTAAGCTGAAAATTTAGAATAATGATGCGGTTCGTGCCTCACCGCATCCTACGGCTGACTTAGTACCATAGAAAGAATAGAAAAGGAAAAGAGCAATGATGAATGACGGCGGATTTATGGGTTTTGGGGGCGGATTTATGTGGATATTCTGGATAGTATTGATCGTGGTCATTTTTGCGCTGGTTCGGGGGCTTGGTGGCAGTGGTAAGATATCAGATACAAGCCAGCGTACACCTTTACAGCTGCTGGAAGAACGCTACGCAAAAGGTGAAATTGATGACCAGGAATTTGAGCAGCGTAAACAAAAGCTGGAAGAATAACGATAAGGAGAAAAACCATGAGCTTTAAAAAAATAACCGCAATCATTCGACCGGATCTACTCAACAAGGCAGAAAAGGTACTGAAGGAACTCGGCGTGCCCGGTGTCAGTGTTAGTCAGGTAAAAGGTTATGGCGAATACGCAGACTTTTATGCCAAGGACTGGATGGTCACGCATGCCCGTATCGAGGTCATTATTGATACAGCGCGCGCTGAGGAAATCGCTCAAGCCATTATGGATGCAGCGCATACGGGCCTGGAGGGAGATGGCATCGTGTCCATTGTACCGGTTGAGAAGCTGTACCACATTAGAACAAAGGCTGTGTGTGACGAAAAGCCTGGCTAGTTTAGTATCCTTTACCGGTCACTAAACTAGCCATTACCAGACCTGGCCATACGCGGTAAATCACCAGACAGCCCCATCGCGTGACGAATAATACCCTGCTTGAATGGGCCCGCGCCATTAACCGCCGACAAGCCCATATTGCGTAACAGACGCAGCGGTGCGATTTGTGTTCCAAACAACTGCTTAAACGCAGTCATGCTCCACATCATGCTCAGGTTATCACCCTTGCGCCAGCGCTGATAACGGGCCAGTGCCCGTGGATCCGATAACGGCCGCTTGCTCTGCGCAGTTTGTAACAGTATTTCTGCCAGTGCGGCAGCATCCAGAAAGCCCAGGTTAACGCCCTGGCCTGCCAGTGGATGTATTGCATGGGCGGCATCGCCGACCAGTGCCACATGATCAGCGATATAAGATTGTGCATGTTGCTGAACTAACGGGTAACACGCTCGTTTTGAGGTGGCGGTTATATCACCCAGCTTGTGCGCGAAGGCTGCACCTAATTGTTCACAGAAATTGTCGTCGTCAAGTTCGACCAGCTCCGCGGCCTGGTCAGGCGTCGTGCTCCATACAATCGAACACCGACCATCAGCCAGTGGCAAAAAAGCCAGCGGGCCCGATGGCAGAAAACGTTGCCAGGCCGTTTGCTGGTGATCCAGCATCGTGCTGACTGTAGCCACCAGGGCATGCTGCCCGTATGCATGGCCCTGCACCGCAATAGCCGCTGCGTCGCGCACCGCTGACTCTCTGCCATCCGCACCAATCAGCAGGCTGCACTCTATAACACCACCATCATCCAGCATCACCGTCAGATAATCGCCTGCCTGCTGATAACTTTCGAAACGCGAACCTACCCTGCATTCAATATTATCGGCCTCGCGCACCACTTCACGCAAGGCATCGACTATCACGCTGTTTTCGATAATATGCCCCAGATAGGGTTCACCCATATCGGCGCTGTCAAAATGGATGTGGCCATCACCACCGGCATCCCAGACCTGCATATCGCTGAACGGGCTCAATCTACGCCCACTTATTCCCTGCCATGCACCCACCGATTGCAGTATGCGTTCCGATGCACGGGTGATCGCTGATACCCGCAGGTCATAGTCGTGGTCATTCCACGGAACGGACGCCGCCCCTTCAAGCAGCACAATCCGGCTACCGCTATCGACCAAGGCAGCCGCCAGCGTATTGCCAACCATGCCACCCCCTACTATTAATATGTCACACCGTGCTGGTTTATTCACAATGGCAGCCCTCGTGCCAAACGGGGCAAACGACCAGCCAGACCCATGGTGCGCCGGGTCAGAAAAGATTTCATACCCGGTACGTTATCCAGCGCCAGTAAACCCAGTCCACGCGCCAGCATCACCGGCGGTAATGGGTTACTGAAAACGCGTGCCACGGTATCAGTAAATGAAACCATATTTCGATGATCATGCTGGCGCTGCCGGGCATAGCTTTCCAGCACGTCATCTGATCCGGGATCGCTTCCGGAATCGGCTATCAGCTCAGCCAGCACCGCAACATCACGTATACCCAGGTTAAACCCCTGACCCGCGACCGGATGCAAGGTATGTGCTGCATTGCCGATTAACGCGACACGCTGGTCAATAGATCGCTCAGCCATCATCAATCGTAGCGGAAATGACTGGCGCTGACCGACATGCTCGAAACAGCCTGCCCGGAAACCAAAACGTTGTTGCAGGTGGCTCAGAAATTCCTGTTCAGACCATGCCATGGCTTCATCCAGTTGTTCATCCTGTATCGTCCACACCAGAGCCCTGCGACAGCCTGCAGCGGTATCGGCGCTATCGGTCATGGGCAACAGGGCCAGCGGCCCACTATTGGTGAAACGCTCGTAGGCTACATTCTGATGGGGGTTAGATGTCGTGACATTGGCAATCAATGCAGTCTGGCCATAGTTCCATTCACGCACCACTATGTTTAATTTTTCACGTATAGTTGACTGCATACCATCAGCTGCAACCAACAATGCAGCACTTATCTCTCGTCGCTCACCATCGTGATCCAGTACGATACGAACACAATCGTCTTCACTGCTAAACTCATCCAGCGCGGCCGGCATAAACAGATCCAGGTTATCCTGTTGTTGCACCCGCGTAGCCAGAACCTGGCTCAGCTTGCTTATCTCAACCACGTAACCGAGCGCCTCATGACCCCCGTCAGTGGCTGCCAGTCGCGCTGCGCCAAAATGCCCACGGTCCGAGATATGAATGTTTTTTATTGCTGCCGCACTGGGACTCATGTCCCGCCACAAACCCATCGATTCAAAAATTCGACGTGACCCATAGGCCAGCGCAATACTGCGTTCATCATAACCAGCCTGCTGTGCCTGCCTGAACGGCATTTGTTCCAGTAATGCAATGCGTACACCGGTGTTGGCCAGTGCACAAGCGAGGCTGCAACCCGCCAGGCCGCCGCCACTAATTACCAGATCGTAATCAAATTTGTTCATCCCGCCATCCAGGCCTCTATTTCATCCGGATCAGTCGGGACACCGGCGGTCAATACCTGGCAACCGTCTTTGGTGACCAGCACATCATCTTCTATACGTATGCCGATGTTCCACCACTTGCGTGCTACGCCTTTGCTATGGGCCGGGATATACAGACCGGGTTCGACTGTCAGTACCATACCCGGCTCAAGCAAGCGCCATTGTTCGTCAAGTTTGTAGTCGCCCACATCGTGCACATCCATACCCAGCCAGTGACCGGTGCGGTGCATATAAAATTTCCGGTAGCTTTCGTCCTTGATACACTGCCTCAGTGTGCCCTTGATTAAACCAAGTTTGATCAAGCCTTTACTTAAGGCCTTGACTGCTGCGACATGTGGGTCATTCCAGTGCTTACCCGGACGCACCTGCTCAATCGCAGCATGCTGGGCAGCCAGTACCACGTCATAGAGTGCGCGCTGTGCCTTGCTGTAGGTTCCGTTAACCGGGAAGGTACGCGAGATATCGGCTGCATAACAGTCGCACTCTGCCCCGGCATCAATCAATAACAGTTCGCCATCGTTTAGCTCTGCATCATTTTCAGTGTAATGCAGAATACAGGCGTTTTCCCCACCCGCAACAATGCTTGAATAGGCCGTGTGCATACCGGCCGCACGAAAATCGTGCAGGAACCCCGCTTCGATCTCATATTCCTTCATACCCGGCTTACAGGCCCGCATGGCGTGTTTATGGGCATTTACCGATACCTTCATGGCCCGTTTCATCGTCGCAATTTCTGCGCGTGATTTAAACAGGCGCATATCATGCAGCATATGTTCCAGTGCAATAAATTCACCGGGTGTTCGCATACCACTACGTGACTTGTGTCGCAACTGATTCACCCAGCCAATCACACGCTGGTCAAATGCGGCATTAGTGCCCATGGTGTAATACACGCTGTCGCGACCTTCCAGCAACCCAGGCAAAATATCGTCGATATCATCTATCGGAAATGAATCATCAGCACCGTAGTCGGCAATGGCCCCCTCCTGGCCTGTACGCCTCCCATTCCAGGTCTCCATGACCGGATCACGTTCACGACAGAAAAGGATATACTCGGCATGTTTGCGACCGGGTACCAGCACCAGCACCGCCTCAGGTTCCGGGTAACCCGTCAGATACTGAAAATCGCTGTCCTGTCGGTATACATGCTCAACATCACGATTGCGTATCATGACCGGCGCAGCGGGCAGGATGGCAATAGCATCCTCGCCCATCATGCGCATTAATTGCCGTCGTCTGCGTGCGAATTCTTTCTGAGTCATCTGTCCTGTTACCCTGCCATCATTATAATTGCAGCCCATCTGGATGCATGGTCTCCAGTACGTTCAATACATTCATGCGAATATACTCCACCACTTCCATCAGCGCCTGCTCATCCAGTTCCGATGCCTCGTCAACATTATCATCGACATTGCTGAACTCAACAAAGTCCTTGATCACATCGTCAACTTCAACAGGTACTGATACATCGGCTATTTCGCGGCCGGTACTGAAGCCCAGCAAATAACCATTA
>DRJJ01000292.1 GCA_011052255.1 Gammaproteobacteria bacterium
CCGCCGGTACATTCATTGAAGGTAAACCACGCGTGAGTACCAGCGGCGGGTTGAGTATTTCAATCACCGGGCCCGATACCACACTTGCCGTCTGAATGACCTTACTCTGTTCCTGCAGTTGTAATAACTCGGTTTGTTGCTTATTCGTTTTCGCCTGTAGCGCCGCCAGATTCAGCTTTTGCTGCTGGTAGGTTTTTCGGGTTTTGTCCAGTTCCTGTTCAAGTCGAGCCACTTCTTTGCTGTTTTTATTGGGGTACTTCAAGGTTACCCGTGTGCGCTGCCTTTGTAGCCAGGTCAATCGCGTGGACAACTTGTCCTGTTGCTCTTGCCTGATCCGGAGCAGTGAACGTGACTCTGCCAGTTGCCGGCCCAGGCTCGCTGCCTGTTGTTTGCGTTCTGCCAACTGCTCCTTCAAGTCCGATAATTCGGCCTGCATCCCGGCAGACTCAACCCTGAAGGTTGAGCTAAATTGTATATCATCATCAACCAGGCCAGATGCCTTCCTGTACCAGTTCAATGCCGTTGCCATATCCTGCTGCACGCCTAGTCCATGCTCATACAAATTACCCAAATGTATCTGCGCACCAGTATGGCTCTGCTGTGCGGCTTTCAAGTACCATTGTCTGGCTTTGACATAATCCGGCTCAGTACCTAGTCCTCGTTCATAAATTTCACCCACATAATTTTGCGATGTGGCCTCACCCTGGCGCGCTGTTTCCAGCCAGACCTTGAGTGCCGTTCGATAATCTGCGCGGTCATAGGATGTGTATTCGCCACCGCGTATTTCACAATCGGAAGCGGTGACGCGGGTCGGCCGGCGCGGGGTAAGATAAGTCATCTGGCTGCCCAGTTTGCGGATCACTCCAGGCAGCAAACAATCCACAATCAGGATCTTGTCAACATCCTGCCGGCCAATGGCAGGAGCCGGGCTGTCTGATGCCTGGGGCTTCGTCGCATTGCTGCCACCACAAGATGCCAGCAACAGAAACAAGGGGATGAGTAATATTCCGGACTTCCTGCTCATAATTTTCACTGTGCGCTATCCATGCTATAAAATTAATAGACCTGTATCCGACCTGATACAGACCTTACAAAAAGGCTTACTTATTTGTAATCTTAACCCCAACACAGGATACTGGCAATTCATGAGCTTGACCGGAGCCTGATCAGGCCATTGAGTATTATCATGCAACTCTAACAAAAACAAATGATTACGATTTTCCGAACATTACTCTACGTAAGCGCGGGACTGCTGATTGCCTGCAGCCAGCCAACACGCAATTTTGACCAGGAGGCCGCAAGGCTAGGCTACGCCAAACAGCTGGTCAAAGGCAAAGACTTCCTGCATGCCGTCTATAGTAAAGGCACACCAGACCCTGGCGACCGGATTTATGTCTACCTGCCTGGAGACGGGTCACCCTGGATTAACCGGTCGCATATCAGCGAAGACCCCACCCCACTCAACCCGTTAACCCTGAAGTTGATGCACAAGGGGCCACAGCCCGCTATCTATCTCGGACGCCCGTGTTACCACGGACTGGCTCAATCTCCCGAGTGTGACCCACGATACTGGACCTCTGCCCGTTATTCCATCACGGTAGTGGCGAGCATGCGCGCAGCGCTGCACAGGCTAGTGGGCAGTTATCCAGATATCAAGATAACCCTGATTGGCTATAGCGGTGGCGGAACACTTGCTGTTCTGATTGCTGCCGATTTTGCAGAAGTTGACCAGCTGGTTACTCTGGCAGGTAATCTCGATACAGATGCCTGGACTGAACAACACCGCTACAGCCCCCTGGTCGATTCACTAAACCCCGCCTTGCAGGCACCGTTGCCTGCTTCGATCAGGCAACGCCATTTCACCGGAGAACTGGACCAGAATATTTCTGTCAATATAGTTCAGAAATTTGCCAACAATCAGCATGATGCCGAGGTAACGATTGTGCCCGGTTTTACGCATCAATGTTGCTGGGAACAGCGCTGGCCACAACTACTCGACCTGATTCAATAAACATCATAACTATATGAATACGTGTATATAATCATCCAATTTAGTGATGGCCAGCATTTACGCACTAAAACCAGACCTGCCTTATGGCTTCTGTTCCTTGTTAAAATATGTCATGATCGCCTTTTGAAAATAATTCACACATTTCAGGGAGGAGGTGTCGATATGCACTCGCACACACCAAAAAGTATCAAACCTGGCCTATTGGCGGCCGAAGAAACAACCAGCAAATCTTCAAAATCACTCAAAACCGCGCTCCTGGCCTGCGGTGGCGCACTGGCCATCACTACCGGTAGCGCTGTCGCTGGACCTCTGAACAGTGCGGAACAGAGTGTCGTCACTTATCTAACAGACCCGAATGTATGCAACTTTGGTTATGGGGGCGCTGCAAATGCACCACCATTTTTTGGGGAAGGCAATGCGTCAAGCCCGATCGTAAGAGCCCGTACCGTTCCTGGAGGACCCTACACATGCCCATCCAGCGGAGGCCCCACCGATTCATTCTGGCTAGACATGGAAAATACTCTGAACACCAGCAATGACAGTGCGCAACATCAAGCACTGCAATCACTGGCATTTGACCAGTTTGCTGCAGCCGGACGACTGCAAGCCGAATTATCCAACATACATCGCAACAACCTGTCTGCACGCATCAGGGATCTGCATAGCGGCAGCACTGGCATGCGCACCCAGGCACCGACTATCCAGAACGGGGCTGTCAGCATGAACTGGAATAACCCGTATGGCGGTGGCGGCGCCAGTGCCGACAGCGTTAACAGCAAATACGGAACGTTTATTTCAGCCCGAATATCGACGGGTGATCGCGATACCACCGATGCCGAG
>DRJJ01000293.1 GCA_011052255.1 Gammaproteobacteria bacterium
CTGGTAACCGATGGCTGAGATGAAACCATTACCGACGGCCTGGACGTCCGGGATAATGTTGGCAGGCGCGATGTCCATGCCCCGCAGTGCTATACTGCAGACTTCGGTGCGGATGCCCAGGGCTTTGAGTTTATGTATGCTTTTCTGTACGGCAGATACGTTACGCTGGTCCTTGTAGGAAATACCACGACGGTTACGGGTGAGAAAGGCGACGGAGGGGCCGATGATGACAACAATGATTTTTGTATTCACTCCCTGCGCGCGCATCCCCTTTTCGGTTTTTTCCACAACGTTGAGTACATGGGACAAGCGGCCAGCATCTTTGATGCTGAGCATGAATACCGCTTTTGCGCTGCTTAATCCATGCAGTGACTGAGTGTCTCTGGGTTGTGGAGTGATCAGTGGAGCAGAAACAGCAATCATTGACTGCAGTAACGCAAACAGGGTAAGTGTCAGGAGCAGAATATTTTTGCCGGTATAGTGCATTACTGTCCTCCTTCAATTGTGGCTTTTGTCCAATACTAGTGAGCTCGATCTGATTGAGCCTGTATGAGAGGATTAATATAGTATAGTTTACCTGGGCCTGGATGTCCGTAGGCAGCTCTTTTTTGTCATCGACAGCCAGGAATATTCATGACTTTGGGGTATGTGTTGCTGTACCATAGGTGTTACAAGGAGAATTCAGATGGTTTTTGACAGCTTCTCGGTAGCTTGGTCAACGATGCTCTGGTTAGCATTTGGCCTGGCCCTGATCATGGGTGCGGTGGTACAAAAAACCAATTTTTGTACCATGGGGGCAATTTCCGACTGGATAAATATGGGTGACCACGGAAGGATTCGTGCCTGGTTGTTCGCGATTGCGGTGGCTTTACTGGGGGTCACGCTTTTCGAAACACAGGGTCTGATTACTCCTGACCTGGCAATGCCCCCATACCGTAGCGGTACCTTGATCTGGGCAGAGAATATGCTTGGTGGTTTTATATTTGGTATTGGTATGACATACGGATCCGGTTGTGGAAACAAGACTCTGATTCGCCTGGGAGCTGGCAACTTAAAATCAATAATTGTCTTTTTGGGCATCGGCGGCATTTCCTATTATATGATTAACTCATTGCCTGGCACTGATGAGACATTGTTTTCATTGCTCTTTAATGACTGGATCAGACCGCTTGCCATCACGCTGGACAGCGGCGCACAGGATTTTGGTACACTACTGGCAGGGCCTGAAAATGCATCCGCTGGCCGGCTCTGGGTAGGCTTGCTGTTATCATTTGCGCTACTGGTCTTTATCTTCAAATCAACTGATTTCCGCAGAAATTTCGATAATATCCTCGGTGGGCTGATAGTTGGACTGGCAGTCGTAAGCCTCTGGTATGTCACATCGAATATACAGCTGGCTTATGAGTCAGATTTTGATGGTAAAGTAACAACAACTTTGCGAGAACATCTTGACCCGGCCACCTCTCAGTGGGATATGTCCGAGGAGGTGCATAAGGGCTGGGTTGGACCAAAGCCGTCCAGAAATTCTGGTAGCCCAATGTCATTTTCATTCATTAACCCATTAGGACAAACTCTCGGATATCTATTTACAGGCATGCAGAAGATAAAAATTGTTCTTGGTGTTGCAATTGTGTTTGGTGTCATCCTGGGCTCGCTTCTTATGTCATTATGGAGGAGAAGTTTCAGGTTTGAATGGTTTGCATCAGTTGGTGATTTTTTCAATCATGTTATCGGTGGTATTTTGATGGGTTTTGGGGGCGTGCTTGCACTGGGTTGTACCATTGGGCAGGGCGTTACCGGTGTAAGCACACTTGCCTTAGGGTCATATCTCGCGCTTATATCAATAGTATTCGGTAGTGCTCTGACGATGAAAGTGCAGTATTACAGGATGGTATATGATGATGCTGGATTCTTTAGTGCGCTGAGTTCTTCTTTGGTTGATATGAAATTACTTCCGGGCAGGATGCGTAAACTCGACAAAGTCTAACGGCCTGGTCAGTTTCCTTTTTATTCCAGAGGTACGCCAGGCGTCGTGCACTGACCAGTTTAGAATTTTCCACAATCCTCAAAAGGGGGGGTATCTGTCTCCTGATCATACAGGCGTATCTCAGTCTGCGCATTTGATTTACATATATTCAGTATGATTTCACAATACTCATTCTGAGTGTCAACTGGAGTGGGGTCATCAGCGCAGTTACACCCTGCAATAATCCCGGAATAAAAAATTCCGGATTTTATGTGTACAAAATTCAGATCATCACTGATGGCCAGAATAATGACACTGAAACGATCTGTTATAGCATGGCTGCTCTGGCGCAATCCTTGTTGCAAGGGAAGCAAATTACCTTGCAGTGCTTCTACCTCGGTTTTAAGGATTTCCCGGAAATGGGATGACCCCCATGCGCCCAGTGATTTTTTCAGTGTTATTTTAAAGATCTTTTCCTGTGGCAATTTCGAGCCACTTTGTAGTTTGTTCCCCATAATCTTGCCTAAGTGCAGGTTTCGTTATCGTTATCCAGTATGTTCGCGCAAAGATCCTTTTTTTCCAGTATAGACTAGACAGCGCCTGGTGTCGTAAAGGCTATGCGTAGTCTTTGTTATTTTGCGTATTGTGATCCTCATGAGCGGTACTCCTGGTTCGTACGTAAATCTATTTACAGGTATTTA
Source organism: Gammaproteobacteria bacterium (assembly GCA_011052255.1). GTDB lineage: Bacteria > Pseudomonadota > Gammaproteobacteria > DRJJ01 > DRJJ01 > DRJJ01. Next base: position 2,668 of record DRJJ01000293.1, read on the forward strand.
ATTTCAGTGCTGAGACGGAGTTGCGTGTAAAACATTTAGAGTGTTCCGTACTGGTGTGCCTGTTTCAGGGCACAGGATGTATATACACCAGCGCTGGTTAGTCTATCTGTTGCTGTTTATTACATGTATTATGGTATTGGTCATGGCAGTTTTGTCTGCTACGGCAATGTTATGTCATCTAACGGTTAGTTCGCCCTGAGTGATGCAGCTATGAAAATATTATCAGTAAATTGGCGGGGGGTTAC
>DRJJ01000294.1 GCA_011052255.1 Gammaproteobacteria bacterium
GTATGCCCTGAATGCGCTGATCAATTAATTGCTGGTAATGATTGTGTTGCTCATCGGTCAGCGCCTGTTCCGGCCAGGTGAGCAGGTAGACGCGCTGTTTGTCGAGCACATGGGCAAGCAGAACTTCTGCATCCAGACGAGCACTGTCTGTGCCGCTGTGCTCAAGTTGTCGTACGGCTGCATTGAGCGCAGCACGTAGTTCGGTACTAGTCGTCACCCAGCTCTGCCATTAATTCAGCCTGGTACTCATTGCTGAGTGGTTCAATAATCAGCGACAGGTTGCCAGACATAAAATCGTCCAGCTTGTACAGGGTCAGGTTAATGCGGTGGTCGGTCACTCGTCCCTGAGGAAAGTTATAGGTACGAATACGCTCGGAACGGTCACCGCTGCCAACCAGGGATTTACGCGCAGCGGCCTGTTCCTGCTGCTGCTTTTCCTGCTCCGCAGCAAGGATACGTGCCTTCAACAAGGCCGTGGCGCGTGCGCGGTTCTTGTGCTGGGAGCGTTCATCCTGGCATTCCACCACGATACCGGTAGGCAAGTGGGTCAGCCGTATGGCCGAGTCGGTCTTGTTAACGTGCTGGCCGCCGGCACCCGAGGCGCGGTAGGTATCTACCTTCAGGTCAGCCGGGTTGATATCAATCTCTTCAACATCGTCTACCTCGGGCAGGATCGCAACGGTGCAGGCAGAGGTGTGTATACGCCCCTGTGATTCGGTTTCCGGTACACGCTGTACCCGATGGGCGCCGGATTCAAACTTCAGCCGTGAATAGGCACCGTTGCCAATAATGCGGCAGATAATCTCGCGGTAGCCACCGTGTTCGCCTTCATTTGCACTGAGTATTTCCAGACGCCATCCTTGTACTTCGGTATAACGGCTATACATGCGGAACAGGTCACCGGCAAATAATGCCGCTTCGTCACCACCCGTACCAGCACGGATTTCCAGATAGATATTGCTGTCATCATGCGGGTCACGCGGTAATAGCAGCCGCGTCAGTTCCTGTTCGAGTTCTTTCTGGCGTTCACGTGCTGCCTCAATCTCTTCCTGGGCCATCGCACGTAGTTCAGGGTCATCTTCACCGAGCATCTCCTGTGCGGTGCTCAGGTCGTCGACTGTCAGTTTAAACGATTGCCAGGTTTTGACCAGTGGCTCAAGCTGCGCGTATTCCTGCGACAGGCTGCGAAATTTATTTTGCCGGGAAATAATATCCGGGTCGGACAATAGTCCGGCTATTTCCTCGTGGCGTTCATTGAGCACAGACAGCTTTTGCAGCATGGATTCTTTCATTATAAACGGGCGCCTTTAGAAAAAAGGTTAGTCCTGCTTTTTGGACAGTTTGTACAGATCCTGCACCGCCTTGATCAGTTCCTTGCGGCCCTGAAAGCTGGCTTCGCGCAGGCTGACGCTGGGCTGGTGGATCAATTTATTGGTCAGGGTGTGGGACAGATACTGCAGCACCTCTTCGGCTGGCTTGCCCTGTGCAAGTCTCTGCATGGCCTTTTCGAGTACCTCATCACGTGTATTTTCGGCCTCATTACGCAACGCGCGTATGGTGTTTACCGAGTCCATCGAACGCAGCCAGCCGAGAAAATGGGTGACCTGCACATCAATAATTTCCTCGGCTTCCTGCGCGGCTTCACGACGTGAGCGCAGATTGTCCTCGATCACATCCTTGAGGTCATCTACGGTATATAGATAGATATCTTCCAGTTCGGCCACGCGGGAATCGATATCACGGGGTACGGCAATATCGACCATGAACATGGGTTTATGTTTACGTGTTTTCAGGGCCTCGCGAACCGGTTCGTATTTCAATATCGTGTTGGGGCTGGCGGTAGAGCTAATAATGATATCGGCATCTGCCAGATGAGCCGGAATTTCATCCAGGCTGATCGCATAGGCATCAAACTGCCCGGCCAGTTCGTGCGCGCGTTCTGTCGTGCGGTTGGCTATAATCATATGGCCGATGCCCTGCTCGTGCAGGTGGCGCGCAGTCAGCTCGATGGTTTCACCGGCGCCGATCAGCAATGCTGTATGTTGTGACCATTTGCCGAATATCTGGCCGGCCAGTCGTACTGCCGCAAACGCAACCGAAACCGGACTATCGCCGATGGAGGTATCCGTACGGACCTGTTTTGCCACCGTAAAAATATGCTGGAACAGTCGGTTCAGTGTTGGACCCAGCGTGCCGGCCTTGTCGGCGTGATGGTAGGCATCCTTCATCTGCCCGAGTATCTGCGGTTCGCCCAGCACCAGTGAGTCCAGTCCGGTCGCCACGCGCAGCATATGGCGTACCATGTCACTGTCAGGATGGGCATATAAAACAGGCTCGATATCAACTGTTTGCAGGCCGTGGTAGTCTGCCAGCCACTGTACCAGTGCCTGATCAGCATTCGATTCCATATGGCAGTAGAGTTCGGTGCGGTTGCAGGTCGACAGAATCGCGGCCTCATGAATACCGGGTAGCTCGCAGCAGGCCTTCAATGCCAGACCCATTTGATCGGGCGCAAAAGTCAGACGCTCGCGCAATTCGACCGGGGCTGTTTTATGATTAATACCAATGGTGTGCAGCATGCGAGAGGGACGGGTTAACCGTATTAAAAGCAAAATTCTGCGGGATATGAAGGAATAATACAACCTAAATCGGCTGCTGCTGTCACACTATGCGCAGAGTATGCCGGAATATCGCAGGCTGTATTGATATAAAAAAGCATGAAAATCACATTCGAGAGAGTTAAAGTTGATAATTGGTGATATTGTATAGCAAAAAGACACCTAATCACCTGACAATATTAAGGAATGCTAGTGATTGTACGGATTTTCAGTAAATCAGCATTGTTGCTGATCGCCCTCGCGGCACTTGTGTTGAGCGCCTGTCAGCCTCGGCCGGACAACCAGAATGCGGTTAATGAGGCAGCCATGGCGCGCCTGCAGAGCAACTCACACCCGCCCGAAAATCAACGTGGGCAGCTGCTTTATCATCTGATGGTAGCTGAGCTGGCGCTCAGGAACAAGCAACTGGACCTGGCTGCATCCGAGTATTTACTGGCCGCACGGCTGGGTAATAGTGCAGAAGTGGCAGAGCGCGCCATGCGCATAGCGTTGCTGACTAAAAAAAATGATACCGCCTTACGTGCCGCTCGGCGCTGGGTTGAGCTAGAGCCAGAACCCGGTAAAAAGCATGCCCGCCAGGCACTGGCATTGCTCTATCTGCGTACTAACCAGCTGGACAAGGCAGCCGATGAACTCGACTACCTGGTAAAAAGCGCGGATGAGAAGCTGCGCGAGACCGTGATTTTGCAGATTTCCGGTATTCTCTCACAGGAAGAGGATCTTGAGTCAGCCTCGACACTGATGAGCAAGTTTAAAACGCGTTATCCAGATAGCGCCAATGTAGACTATGGCATGGCGCTTCTGGCGATGAAGGCTGGGCAGACAGAACTTGCACAGCAATCTATCAAGCTGGCGCTTGATAAACGTCCGGGTGAGCAAAGCTATCAGGAGTTACATGCACGCATCCTGATGCATCAGGGCAAGCAGGCCGAGGCACTCAAGGTGCTGGAAACGGTATTGGCACAATACAGTGATTCGCGTCGTTTACGTATCAGTTACGCACGCTTGCTGGCGTTGGCAGGCAAATATGACGATGCGGTAGCGCAGTTTGAGATGTTACTGAAAAAACAACCGAATGATGCCGATTTACTGTATGCGGCGGCGCTACTGGCGGTTGAAGTAGGTAAGCTGAAAAAGGCCGAGGCCTACCTGCACCGTGTGCTGGTATTGAAGACACGCATAAATGATGCGCACTATTACCTGGGTCGGATTGCAGAAAAACGTAGTCACTTTGATCAGGCTATCCAGTGGTACACAC
>DRJJ01000295.1 GCA_011052255.1 Gammaproteobacteria bacterium
CCGGGTGAATAAAGAACAAGGTCTGCTTTTCGAATCGTCCCATCTTCATCTTTCAGGCCGCCTTCAATAAACTCGGCTGGCTCATAACCATAATCCAGGATAATACCCCGTTCCTGCAGGCGATCAGTGATTGCACCGGTTTCGCCGGGCTCTACGTTGGAGGAGAAAAAATGAATCTCAAACTTGTCCCGTATGCCTTTTTCCTTCAAAGCAAAATCCAGCAGGCAGGCACATTCATAAATCTGGCCAGCACGACCTGCTACAAAACCGTCCTGTTTATTGATTTTATAACCTATATAAATAACGCCGCTGCTTAATGCTTCCAGTTTGCTAACAAACTGGTCCATATTGTCGGGGCCATGACAGGGCGAGTAGGTGTGTTCTTTTGTGCCAGGAATATCATCTTCCAGAAATGCGGGGCCAATACCCAGGAATAAAGCATCGTTATCATACGATCCGTTTTGGGTAATTACTTTCCTGCCCCCATCCTGTATATCAACCACAACATCATCAATAAATTGAATATTGCGTCGTTTTAGAAACGGTCGAATATCAACAAGTACATTTTTTCTGTTTTTCTTTCCGGTAATGAATTCGGGAATGGAAGGGAAGTAGGTGAATATGCCATTCCCGATAAGTGTAATATCGTAACGCGAGGCTATTCTTCGAAAGAAAAATGCAAAAAACGGGTAAACAGGTAATAGAAGCAAATACTGGATTAAAAATAATGATGCAAATCCGTTGCCTACGATTGTTAAATTCTTTCTCACAGCAATCTCCACAATAATGACCTTAAGCTAACATTATATACGTTGTTCTGTAATATATCGTAGCGTAAATTCAGCTATTTCCATAATAGCATCCTGGAGATGTGCTGGTTCTCATATGTCGGCTCCATGGTTGAATTGCAGGTTACAGATTAACCAAGGCTATACTTGTGTCAGTCATGTTTTTTCAAGGAGGTTACAGAGCGATATTAGTGAAAAAAGACAAGTTTATCGAAGGCATGTAAGGGAAAAACATCGCCAGAAACAACGTTGGGTAAAATACCCGTTGCACAAAATTGTAAGCCTTCCAAATCTCTGAGTGACTACCAGGAAATATCAGGATATAAGCATCGTCATCACCTGCGCATATCAAAGTGCCTGTTATAGCTTATAATAAGTGGGGAGATTATTCTGGGTTGCATTTTTCAGGAGTCCGCCGGATTGCGTGTGGTTTAGAAAATGCATTAAGCAAGACCGGACCCATGATTTTACTTTGAGTTTATAAGGATTTATTATTCGTTGAATGCAGTTAATACAAACGCAATACACAACGTTAAAAAGCATAATTACTTTTTTTCGTGTATGGTCAGTTGTCAATCAGACAGGGAGAGCGATTATGAAGTTTGGAACAACTTATGTTCTTGCTGTGGTCATGTTGTCGGTTACTGCACCTGCCGCTGCCAGATCGGACGAAGGCTACGCCTGGGCGAACAACCCCACTATAGCCAACTACATACCACTATCCACATACTCGTATAACTCCTCGGGTGGTTCTATCACGGTTACACGTAGGGGTGCCGGGACATACACCATTCGCTTTGCTGGCCTTGGGGGACAAGGTTCTGCCGGCGGCCACGCCCAGGTCAGTGCATACGGGGCAGGCAGCGCAATGTGCAAAATCAATAACTGGGATTCTGCTCGGGCTGATTTTACTGTCAATGTGCGTTGCTATAAGTCAGGTAGGCAAGCGATTGACTCGAAATTTCTAGTCAATGTTTTTTGGCCTCAGAAAACATCGACAGTGCGTCGATTACGTCCGGCTCAGCCTGCCATACTGAGCCCCTCATCTGCCAATCAGACATCTCCGACACGCTCAATCTCTGCCAAAGGAAATGTTGTCTTTACTTATCCAGATGGGAAAATCGTCGAGTACTATGACGGTGGTTTTAAGACCACGATGCCCGATGGTAGTATTTCTTCTGCAAGTTACTCCACCCAGGCCCCGGTTGCGATTCCAACTGAACCACCAACCGGTGCCACCCAAAGCTGGCTGGTAGAGCACAACGATGGTCTGCTGAGTATTATCAATACCCTGGTCGGAAACGATAAAAAAGTCATTGATGATTACCTGGCATTCGAAGGACAGGACTCGTCTATTTATCAAAAGATTTCTAAACGACGTACGATAATTGGCCGCCTGACGTCGCGCTGAATAACAGGATTCTTTATATGCCTGATACAAGTTCGATACGTGGCCTCATGCTGGTAGCATTGCTCTTGTGCACAGGCGCCCTGAGTTCGCCCGTATTGGCAGAGACCGATGAGACGCAATCGACAGCATCAGCAAGTGAAGAGCTCAGTAAAATCATCAGTGGAGAAATCAAACTCGAGAAGCGTACTGCGCCTGAACCGGCAAGTGGCGACGGTGATCCTATGAGGCCGGTTGAGCCGAATGACCTGCAAGTTAACGCAATCACTCTGGAAAAATACCAAATCTCTATGCAGGCCTATTATGACTACCGCATAGCAGGGCTTGAGCATAGGCGAAAGGTATTTAAATGGCAGCTCTTTTCCGCAAAACTCATCTTCATAGTGGTGCTGGTGTTGGTGGCAGCGGGTATTTATTTTGCGGCCGTACAGTTTCATTCTGGATTGCGCCTGGGGGGCAAACAAGAAGACATACCCCAAACTGAGTTTGAAGCGTCACTAAAAGGGATAAAGGTTAGATCACCGATACTCGGTGTCATCATTCTGTCGTTGTCTCTGGCGTTCTTTTATCTTTATCTGATTTATGTCTACCCGATAGAAGATGTGTTTTGAAGCGTCGGGCCCAAAAAGGTGCTGGCTAATATATGAGCGAGGTTTAATCTCTGATCATTTGTTATAAACATGTGATATGGCTGTGAGCTTTCAATATTTCCTGAACCCACAGATTCAGGAAATAGTTTAACCCGGCAGATGTAAAGTGTTTCCATGCTTGATGTGTAATTACTCAGGAGAATTCATGATGATGAACAGTAAAAGGAATTGGGTTTTGGTTGCGGTATGTCTCATCCCGTTAAGCTTTGCAAATAACGCTATCGCAAGTCCAGGCGGTGACGACGCTGATGATGACGACTCGTCGGATTCACAGAGCCGGTTAATATATGAAATCAAGGCTAGTCAGCCGCGTTTAAATCGACGCGTAACCGGCGATGTGGTTGCGTCGGTAGACGGGGTGCCGGCGGAACCGGTGGATTCATTTGTCTGGGATGGCAATGGTTCGGTGCCGGTTACAGGCAAGGTGCGCCTGAAAATCGATCCAGTTGCCAATACCGGTGAAATTTGGGCAAAATGGCAAGACCAGAATGGTTCCTGGACCTACCATCAGAAACGTTTTGCACCACCATCACATCCAACCGGGTTACGCCTGGGCGCATCAGCAAGTGCAACGGAACGGGTGTTAGCTGATCCGGTGACAACAAATGTTTATTTACACGGTGATACTGCCGCCGCCGCTCCCGTAGTACCGACTGTGTTTAACCTGCTGACCACCTGGGGGCCGGCACAAATAACCCATAACGGAATCCCTTTTGATAATCCTTTTGATGGGCCGGTGCCTGCCTGGGCGGGCCACACCATGACAACGGTGGGTGTACGCAATCCAGATGGAACCGTGCGTACAACCACCGGCGCTATTTATGATTTTTCACAGGCAGGAAATGGTGCTGTGGATCAGGATGACCTGGAATTCCATCTGGTTTTCCATGATGCGCCTGGACCAAACCTGACAGGGAATCTACCTCCACCATTGTCGTTCTTTTATCATTTAACATTTGAAAAAGTTAAAGTTGAAATAAAACAACGATAGTGCATAAGCCAGCAGGGCACAGTGATAGCGATAACCGTATCACTGTGCCCTGTCTATTGTAGCCAGACCCGGAATTTTGTGATATTTCTGTTTGCGTATGTTTGGTGAAGATTTTGGCATATTGCATAGATTGCCGGGGGGTGCTTAAAACAGCTATCTGGCCGGGTAAGCCGAGGAAGAGGCAGCTGACCAGTGTCCGGGACCTGTATCTTGTCCCTGTGATAGCATTCAAATATGGTGCCGAGGAGAGGACTTGAACCTCCACGGGGTTGCCCCCACTAGCACCTGAAGCTAGCGTGTCTACCAATTTCACCACCTCGGCAGGATGGTTATCGTGCAGGCAGCGAACTTTACCGATCCACTTGCCGCTTGTCAATATCACGCTTAGGCCTCATTATTGTACGAATACTAATTAATTGAGCGAGATTTAATAACAAGATGGCTAAAAAACGCCAAAAAGCCGGTAAATCATCCCACGATCCACACAGTGAACGTGAGGCCAGCAAATATGACCAGCCTATCCCGAGCCGGGAATTTATTTTAACAACACTGAAACAGAACGCCAGCCTGATGAACCGGGATGAGCTCGGTAAAATACTGGGCCTGACCAGCGATGATAATATTGAGGCATTACGCCGTCGTTTGCGCGCAATGGAACGCGACGGTCAGTTGATCTACACCCGGCGCGGCTATGCGCCGGTAGATGAGCTTGAACTGGTGCGTGGCCGGGTAATTGGACACCACGACGGCTTTGGCTTTCTGCGACCGGAAGAGGGTGGTGATGATCTGTTTCTGACTGCACGGCAGATGGAAAAGGCCATGCATGGTGACCGCGTTGTGGCACGTATTACCGGTGTCGACCGGCGTGGCCGCAAGGAAGGCATGATAGTAGACGTGCTGGAGCACGTGAACGAACGCATTGTGGGACGGTTCCATTGTGAGCAGGGTGTGTGCTACGTCAGCCCGGAAAACCGACGCATCTGCCAGGACATCATGGTGCCAACAGACCGCACGGCGGGTGCCGAAAATGGCCAGATAGTGACTATTCATATCAGTGACTATCCGGCTCACCGACGTCAGGCTATC
>DRJJ01000296.1 GCA_011052255.1 Gammaproteobacteria bacterium
AAGGAGAGGCCGCCGTACCGATGCATCGCTTCCGACCTAACCTGGTTATTAGCGGCTGCGCACCCTATGAAGAAGACAGCTGGCAAACGATTAACATAGGTTCTTGCCGGTTTCATGTTGTTAAACCCTGCTCTCGCTGTGTCATCCCGACGATTGATCGCGAAACAGCCGAGAAGGGGAGAGAGCCGATTCGAACTTTACTGGAATACAGAAGGGTGGATAACAAGATATATTTCGGCCAAAATCTCGTTCATGAGCTGCAACCAGAGCAGCTACTCAGCGTGGGTGATGCATTGGAGGTTGTTGCACTGCGTTAAAGATTGTAATCGCGCGACAAACTTCTACTGGTTCCCACGCTCTGCGTGGGAATCCATACAGCATTTCATCCGGAGTAGAACGCAATGACTACTAAAAACCTGGCCAAAAACTATATACAAGTAAACCACTCTACAGCTTTCGTACCTTCCGCACCCGCAGCAGTCCCTGATTAAACTGGATAGAGTAATCACTCGTCATTTCGATAACCGCACCGTCCTGTCTGCCCGATTCACTAAAATCCAGCGCCTCATCTACTTGTATTGTTCATCATTCAAACTGATACTATATGTCTGGTTCCAGTGCTGTGTGCCCTTCATAAATATGTAGGCGCGTTTTGCTGACCATTTTGCATTAAGCATGAAATCATGTGCAGTCGGATATCCCTGGTAGCTGGCCAGACTTTCATCCTGATCCTGTAACGTTGGCAGTTCGGGTAACTCAGCAATAAATTTCTCGGCCAGCGTTGCGGCAAGTATGCCTAGTTCCTTGTTCATCTGTATGCCAGTACATCCCGGTACCAGTTTGTGACTAGCCTGAAGCAATACAGGCCCCACATCCAGCTTGTCGGCAAGTTTATGCAAGGTCACGCCAAAGACCGTTTCGGCATTACGAAATTGCCAGAACATAGGCATCGGACCACGATAAGCAGGCAATAGTGAAGGATGCAGGTTGTAGCTACCCAACGCAGGCAACCCGGCAATCGATGAAGGTATGCGGTAACTAAAGCAGGCGACCAGAATCAGATCAGATGTACGAGCTGTAATCCAGTCTGCGGTATTCTGGTCAGAGAGCTGATCGACATGCCGCCAGGGAAGGTTTCCTTGTTCGGCCAGCTCCCCGATATGAGGCATACACGAAATCTTAACGGGCAGGTCACCATCGAAATGACCTGTGGCCGGCATACCACCGGTACTGATAACACCGCAAATTTCAGCTTGTGGCATAGCCAGTAGCGATTCCAGTACCTGTCGCGAAAATTCACCCAGCATACCTAAAAACAGTATTCGTATCGGTTTTTTTTGTGGCACAGAGATTATTCCGTAAGGTCTTTGCCAACATCATCACAAGGCAGGCCAGCCTGCGCCATCGCATCGGCTTTTTCCAGTTCTTCTATAAAACCAAACTGGCTCATATCGTTAATTCGGTAGGGGTAAAGAATACCATCCAGATGGTCGCACTCATGTTGTACCACGCGCGCATGAAAGTCAGTAGCTTCCACATCCATAACATTGCCCTGGGCATCATACCCCTGATAACGTATGTGTTTATAGCGCGGAACCAGACCGCGCATACCGGGTATAGACAAACAGCCTTCCCATGCCAGCCCTTGTTCCTGGTCCAGTGCCGAAATCACCGGATTGATCAGAACCGTTTCGGGTATAGGAGGGCAGTCCGGGTAGCGTGGGGTATGTTTAAAACCAAAAATGACCACACGTAAACCACTCCCAATCTGGTTTGCGGCAAGGCCAGCACCTTCTTCAGCGCACATGGTATCGAACATGTCTACAATCAAACCCGCTAATGCAGGATCACCAAAATCAGTCACCTCAACACAAGGGCACTGCAAATGCGGATCACCCATGCGTAGTACCGATTTTACAGCCATATAATACCTCGTAACAAACTGGTTACACATTCCCCTCTCCCCCAGGGAGAGGGTTAGGGGTGAGGGAATATAATCCACGTATAGATAAATTATGTAATCATCATGCTGTGTGTGTTTGGGTACACAACATAAAAATCATTAGGACATAGTATTAAAATAAATAGTATAGTATGACCACGAAATTATAAGAGTCATTAAAAGTTTAGTAGCGCTTTCAAAATACACACAAAAAAAGCAAGGAAGGTATAACATGAAGTTATTCAAATCCACCGTTCTATTATCAACCATAACCGGCTTACTGTTCTACTCATTCACCGTGCTATCGTCTTCCTCAGACGACGACAAACTGCCCGTAGACAAGGTTGAAGGCAAGCTATCCGTCATGGTACTGGGCTCGGGTGGCCCAATTGCAACACCAAGTGGACGTGCCAGTTCAGGTTATCTGATCTTTGCTGACGGCAAACCACGTTTGTTTATCGACACCGGCGGCGGCACATTCAAAAGCCTGGCCGAAAGCGGGGCACGTATACCGAATGTTTCCAACTTCTTATTGACACACCTGCACCTTGATCACACAGCTGACATGTCGGCGATAGTCAAAACACTGTATTTCCATAATTTACAGGCAGGGCAGTTCCGTACCAGCCCAATCCATTTTTATGGTCCACAAACCAACAACGTACCGTTCCCGCCAGCACCCCCACTGGCCGGCGGTGCTGGCGTCTCACAGTATCCGGACACCAGCTTTTATGTCGATGGCCACTACAATATCAAAACCGGGGTGGAACGCTATTTGAATGTCTTTACACTGGGCATCAAAGCAGGCGTATTCAAATACACCGTAAGCGACCTGCCGTCAGACGTTTCTGACAATACCATTACTACCGTGTTCTCTGACCCAGATGGCCTGACCGTTACCTCCATACCGGTCAATCATGGCCCGGTACCCGCCGTGGCCTACCGCGTAGACTACGCCGGTTACAGCATCGTCTACACCGGTGACACCACATCAAAAACAGATAACGTGATCAAACTGGCAACTGGTGCGGACATACTGATCTACGACACCGCGATCATGGATGATGCACCGCCACTCGACAGCATCTTCCACAAGCTGCATACCACACCAACGCGTATGGGCGTTGTCGCCGCAACTGCAAAACCAAAGAAACTGGTTTTATCCCATATCACACCGGTAACCGAACCGCGTCTGAATGAAGTAAAGTCTATCGTCAAGAGTGCCGGGTTTACCGGCAAGATCAAAAAGGCGAAGGATTTGAAAGTTTATAATCTGGGGGATGATGATTAAGGTTTTTAACACTGTTAAATATAATAAACCGGAGGTATTTTGCTCCGGTTTATTACTGCATATGCCGCACCCGCCCCGAAGTTCTTTTCATACTGATTAGATTAATCAGGAAAAAATACTCTTAAACTTGCAGCTACCTTGGTAGCTGTACATTCTGTAACTGAGATAATTTAATAGTGGTTAACTGCTTCCGAACACTTCGTTAAGTATTTTTTCATAATCCATCGGTGTCATATAAGCCAGCGTTGAAAGGTCAAAAAAAGGAGCACGTCTTGACCCCTTTACTTTTTTGGTATTTGTCAGTTATATTTCAATGGCAGTACAAAATCCGCCTAAGCGGGTTTTGTAAAAGCTATACTAATTTTTCATTTTCTTTCTGGAAAATCCCAAACCAGCCAAGCCGATGCCGAATAGTGCGAGTGAGGCAGGTTCGGGGACGCCTACGGTTTTCCCAATTTTTAATATAATATTATCACTGGGAATAGCGTAGTTATATGTTCCCTCAATCATAGTGAAACCAGCGATTGTTGCGCTACTGAAGGTCATCAGAGAACTAATGGTACTGTTGGACACGTAATCTCTCGTCAATCCAACCTGTGCAGTAGTTCCATACTGGCCCCAGATAAAGAAATCATCACCGGATACTGAACTAGGGCTATCAAAGTAATTCGTGCTTGTACCAAACGCTCCATCGTAGCTCGTCATGGCGTAGCCGTACATTAGGCTTTGAGAACTCCCTGCTACGTACCAGTTTGAACCACCAGCAATGAACCCTAAGCCATAATTTGAATAGCTACCAACAGAGGTCGCCCCCGTGAGATCCAGGCTACCGGTAGTCGTAAATACTACATCGCCTCCTACCTCGGTTACGTCAATAATCAGTGTCGCATTCGCCGAGCCAGTCCACCCTGCAAACGCCAATACAGCTAATATCCCTGCACTTTTTTTAAACATTGTGACCCCTTTTATTAACATTAGTTAATATCGATTGTCTTGTGTGTCAGTAAACTAGTAGCATGCATATTTAATGCCATCTAATAAAAACATTGACTTACACACAAGACATGTGTGAGGTGTTAAATTTCCCGACAGTTTCAACACGATATTTAAAATATAAAGAACAAAACATGAGAAAAGGAGAAAATCTTGACTTAAGGAGGTGATGGGGGTCAGGCCTTACATTTTACATTATTATTTTTAGAGGTGATGGGGGTCAGGCCTTACATTTTACATTATTATTTTTAGCAGCGAACACCACCCAAGCCCCGCGATGCGGGGCTTGTTGTTAAACGACATCCCAGGGCTTCACTTCTTTTGCCGCCAGGTTGCGGCTACCGTGGATAACAGTGATGACCTGCACCCGGTCGGGCCTGGCTCGGTAGATGATCCGGTATCCTTGAAAGATCAACTCTCGCACATCCTCATGGTTAGCTTCCGGAACCGGTCGGCCCATCTTTGGCTGTTCCAGTAGTGCCTCGGCGGCATCGAAAATGCGCTCGATAAACTGCCTTGCATAATAGGGCGAGTCCTTGCCGATATAATCACGGATCCCCTCCAGGTCATCCAGCGCCGGATCGGCCCATTCAATCAGCATTGCCGAGCAGTCGTTTTTTAGCCTCTTGATGAGACACCGTACGGCCCTCATCAGCGGCTTTGAGCCCGGTCTCAATCTTCTGCTTCACGTATAGCTCGTACATGATGTCATCCCAGGTGGCCTGCTCCGGCAGGTGATCAATGATCTGCCGGGCGGCGTCTTTCGCATTTTGCATCGTCGATACTCCGTCGTTATCCTGGTATAGCCGCTGACGGCACTGGTACACGTTTGGGCTGGTGCTGCATAATCAGGCCCTGTAAGACCTTTCTGGCAATCGCCACATCTTCGAGGTCGAATTGGCTTAAAACCTCAAATTCCAGCTTCAAACCCTCGTCAGAGCCGCATTCGTCCTTGTCAAAAAAATCAGAAAATCTGTGGTGCCCGCTTTGTTGGTATCCCATACAAAATGATAGTGGAACATCCTGTGCTCCGCGAGACTTTAATGCCTTAAATTACTAGAAACCATGTCTGAGCGCAATTGTTTCTAATATTCTCGTCCGCTAATGTATTGCCCTGACGATACTATTCTATCTTGCGGGCAAGATTAATGTAGATGAACTTGTGATGGGCCGTACCTACTTCAAGGATAGGTATCTGCAACAACCGGCTGGCCGGTCAGCAGCCAGCCCTGGTAAACCGATCATGCCTGGTGTAGAGGAGGGCACAACAAGCTATTACCCTGCTTATCTAGTATATTAGCAACAATTGCTCTTTGCCCCGGGTTTTTTGAAAGTGAAACCGTTATTCTATCTTTACTCTATACCTGTCATGGTACTGTTTGGCTTGCCGTCTACAGTATCTGCCGAGCCAATCCAGCCCGATCGACCGGGTTTTAGTACAGGGACTTATACGGTAGAACCGGGCCTGGCTCACCTTGA
>DRJJ01000297.1 GCA_011052255.1 Gammaproteobacteria bacterium
ACACACTTGTTCACGTGCCAGGCCCGCCATGACATAGGTGGTCGAACCAAGAAAAAGGGCAGTGGCATAAGCAGCAAACGGGGCTTCACCTGTGAAAAGCTGCTTCAGCAACACTGGCGCATTACCCCAGTACAGTACAAAAGTCACACCTGTTAGCAATGCAACACCTACCCATAACAGATGGGTCAGCCCCTTTTTTAACAGCTTATTGGCATCCCAGCCCGATTTATCCAGCCGTATGCGCGCTGGCCGTTCACCCTGAACCATTCTTTCTATTTTTATAAAAACATCGGTCCATAAAGTTTGAAAACAGAAGTAGCCGCAAAAAGCTCGTCCGGCAATACCCGTAACAAAAAATAACAGCATCGCGGCAATAAACAGTAAGCCAGCCAGCCAGAATATTTCAGAAGGGTGTATAACGAGGTCAAATATGTAAAAACGACGTGAGGCAATATCGAACATCAATGCCTGGTCTGGCGCGCCCACACGTTCCCAGCGCAACCAGGGCAGTAAAAAGTAGGTGCTATAGGCAACTATCAGTATCGCCCATTTCATGCGGCGAAAACGCCCCTTCACAGAACGAGGATAGATTGGAATCCTTGCTTGAGATCCGCCCTGGCTTACTGGAGCAGGCATTATTAAGAGCCCGGAGGGCCAAAGGGCCGGTCACACAGTCTGTATGAATGGCCCCCTGCTATTTCTGCTATTGAGTGACCGGGTATCACTTTCCGCCACTGAGATTGTATACATACACCGTCAGCAGCTTGATTTCCTCATCACTTAAACGCCCTTTCCAGGTGGGCATAGTACGGTTTACGCCATGACTGATTACCTCTCGAACCCTGGTTCGTTTGGCCATGATATCTTTCTGGCTGGCAACATCGGCAATGGTCCAGATGTGATCGGTCAGATTGGCAGATCCCACTGACTTAATGCCTGTGCCTTGCTGATTATGGCAATAGTAACAACCACCACCTTCACCCGTGAACAACACCTTGCCCCTGGCAACACGTTCCTTGTCTTTGGCCTGCCCGGACAAGCTCAGCACAAATTCTGTCACGTCATCCATCTGCTGTTCTGAAAAGGTCTTGTCAAAGGCCGGCATAAATCCGATATGACCTGCCGATATTGTGTTTTGAATATCTTCAGTACGCCCACCCCATAACCAGTCATCATCAACCAGGTTTGGAAAAAGACCCACGACACCCTGACCACCCATGCCATGACAGGCTGCACAATTGTCTTCAAACAGCACCTTGCCTATCTTGCTGCTGAAATCGATCATTTTCGGGTCAGACAGGATCGCTGAAAAGCTGGCATTGGCCACTTCCTGCATGTGTTTACGCTGCTTCACCGCCGCTTCACCCGTCTGCATATCTCTTACCAGTAGCGCGCGCGTATTCCAGTGCGTTGTTTTCTCTTCACCATTCACGGTATAGGTAATAGTGTTCATCACACCCGGCGTATAACTGTGGCCGATCGGCCATGCCGGGTAAAATATCCAGTATACGATTGCAAAAATAACGGTCGCGTAAAACGACCATAGCCACCAGCGTGGAATCGGGTTGTTGTATTCCTGAATATCACCGTCCCAGGCATGGCCCGTGGTCTGTACTGTCTGCCCGGTTTTCTTAGTCTCGCTCATCTTGCGTACCTTTGTGCTCGCTATCGTTTGTGGGTAACGTATCGTCATCTTCAAACGGCATATATTTATATGACTCCAGTCTTTCCGATCTTTGCTTCTGTCCAAACACATAAAACAGAATGCCTACGAACAACGCAAAAAAAATGCCCAGCGCAGCCACCTTGCTGTTTCCCATATGCGTAAACCACTGTAGCCAATCCCACATTGCTGTTGTTCCTGATCGTTATCGAGTTATCGAAATTCTGCGAAGTGGCCTTCTTCATACTGCTTGAAGTCCACCATCGTGCCCAATACCTGCAGGTAGGCCACCAGCGCATCCATTTCTGTTAGCCGACTCTGGTCACCATCATAATTACCCTGATCTGCCTGGGCTACAAGATTGTCTTCCGCGGCATGTATATTCAGTTGATCAGCAATCCCTTTCCCAAAGCGCTCAATATTTTTTTCATATTCTGCATCGGTTAAGGAGTAGGGAACACCCACAAGACGCAAAGCCTTCATTCGGCTTGCGATATCGTTATAAGCCAGAGAATTCTCTTGCAGCCACGGATAGTTAGGCATGATTGAATCGGGCATGACTGACCGCGGGGCCATTAAATGCTGTTTATGCCATTCATTGGAATACTTGCCACCAACACGCGCCAGGTCAGGTCCGGTTCGTTTCGAGCCCCACTGAAACGGATGATCGTATTGCGACTCAGCTGCCAGTGAATAATGTCCATACCGCAAAATTTCATCCCGGAATGGACGTATCATCTGCGAATGACACAAATAACAGCCTTCACGGATATAGATATCGCGCCCACGTGTTTCCAGTGCACTATAGGGTCGAATAGCATCCTTGCCATCTGGTGTCTGCACTTGCTCTATCGTTTCATCGATAAAGAACAGTGGAACGATTTCTATCAACCCACCAATACTGATCACAATCAGGGTCAGCACTATCAGCAGGCCAACGTTGGTTTCGATTTTCTCATGACGCATTTTCTATTTCCCCTAATCCTGAATTGGTCGCCATTCAGGCGCTGGCCAGCTTTGCAGCGATCTTCGCTTCCAGTATCTCGACCTCTTTCTTTGCTCTGCCGATTGTTACGAAAACGTTGTATATCATTACCAACATACCGGCCAGGAAGAATGCACCGCCTATTGCACGCCAGATGTATGGCTGCTTCAGGAAGATCACCGTTTCGATAAAGCTGTAGGCCAGGTTGCCATACTCGTCAAAACCACGCAGCATTAGTCCCTGACCAATACCAGCCACCCATAGTGCGGTGATATACAAGACGATTCCGATCGACGCAAGAAAGAAATGCACGTACATCAGTTTTTTACTGTACATATCGGTGTCATATAAACGAGGTATCAGGTGATACATTGATCCAAAGGTGACCATCGCCACCCAGCCCAATGCCCCGGAGTGCACATGACCAATGGTCCAGTCGGTATAGTGAGACAGTGCGTTCACACTCTTCAGTGCCATTAGCGGCCCTTCAAAAGTCGACATGCCATAGAATGACAATGCCGTTATCAGGAACAACATAATCGGGTCAGAGCGTAATTTGTCCCAGGCTCCTGACAGGGTCATGATGCCATTAATCATTCCACCCCATGATGGCAGCAATAGCATAATTGAGAAGGTCGCAGCCAGTGTCGAAGTCCAGTCTGGCAACGCAGTCCAGTGCAAATGGTGCGCGCCGGCCCACATATACAGGAATACCAGTGCCCAGAAGTGAATGATGGACAGACGATAGGAATATACCGGGCGACCTGCCTGCTTCGGTACAAAGTAGTACATCATGCCAAGAAAGGCTGCCGTCAGAAAAAAGCCCACTGCGTTATGGCCATACCACCACTGCGTCATCGCATCCTGTACTCCTGAGAATGCACTGTAGGATGTCATACTAAACATACTCACCGGCACTGCAAGATTATTGAAAACATGCAGCAATGCAGTTGCCAGAATAAATGCCAGGAAAAACCAGTTGGCGACGTAGATATGTGGCTGTGAACGATGACGGACGGTTTGCACATAGATGACCAGATAGGCAATCCAGACTACGGTGATCAGCAGGTCCAGCGGCCACGCAAATTCGGCATATTCGCGCCCCTGGCTGTAACCCAGCACATAACTTATCGCGCCCAGCACGACTATGCTCTGCCAGCCCCAGAAGGTAAAATTGGCCAGACTTTTGCTAAATAACCGCGCCTGACAGGTACGCTGCACGATATAGTAAGATGTTGCAAACAGAGCACTGCCACCAAACCCGAATATCACCAGTGTAGTGTGTACCGGACGCAAACGCCCGAAGGTCAGTTCGGGTATATCAAAATTCATAAGGGGAAAGGCAAGTTCCAGCGCAATATACAGGCCTGCACTCATTCCTAAAGCACCCCAGATCAGGGCCATAATCGAGAATTTGCGGACGATGTCATAATTGTATTGTTCAATTGCCGCCATAGTTGCCTCTATATGTCATCGCCAGTACTGGCTGGTAAATAATCGGTGATCGCAATCCACGCAAACCCTTATGGGACTACGGATATAAAAGGAAGTATATTCTAATATAATTATATACGGTAATACAAGCCTGATTTCTATCACGCCCTTAACCCGATAAATACTAACTTATTGTAATATATGCACTATATATCATCTGGTGCATTATTATGCTGTGATTAGCCCCAACCACCATGTTTGCAATGCGGGTAGCCAGATATTCTGGTAGAGCATACAGCTATACAGGGATAGTATATGAAAGGATAGTTTAGTCGATTACAGGAACTTTGCGTAAACAGCTATACCACTGTTTTGCGGCAACGAGGGCGACATTTAAATGACCGATCTAATCAGGACAGCAGTGTCATCATTGCCGGGACATAGTGATCAATCAATAACAATGCAAAAATTCCCATCAGGTAAAAAATCGAATAACCGAATGTCTTCATGGCTATTCTTTCGTCGGCTTTTTCCTCACTGTCGCCCTTCAACTTAAGCGCGTAATACAGGAAGCCGGCATCAAGTGCTACGGTGCCCACCAGATAGAGCAAACCGCTCATATGCGTCAAATAAGGCATCAGGCTGACTATGATCAACAGAATGGTATACAACAACACCTGTAAACTGGTGAACTGAACACCATGTGTTACGGGTAACATCGGGATATCAACTTTTGCATATTCATCACGCCGGTGTATGGCCAGTGCCCAGAAATGCGGTGGCGTCCATATAAAAATAATCATGAACAGCCACAGGGCACCCGGATCAATCGAATTGGTTACCGCAGCCCATCCCAGAACGGGTGGCGCCGCACCCGCCGCACCACCGATAACGATATTCTGAGGTGTTGCTCGCTTCAGATAAAGCGTGTAGATGACGGCATAGCCTATCAGTGAGGTCAGCGTCAAAGCCGCAGTCAACAGATTTATCCAAACCACCAGGATTACCATCGCAACGACACCCATGGTCAGTGCAAATACCAACGCCTGTTTACTTGTAATATTTCCGGTTGGCAGCGGTCTGTTATGAGTACGCGACATCTCCGCATCAACATGCTGATCGACAACATGATTAATAGCGGCTGCCGATGCAGAGGCCAGACCTATGCCCAGGGTGCCAAATATCAGCGCATTCCACGGAACCATCAGCCCGGGTGCATTGATCGTATCGGTAGCCATAAACATGCCCACCACTGCAGTGAATATTATCAGTGCAACGACTTTCGGTTTGCACAGTTCGTAATAATCTTTCCAGTTAGCCATTATCATTTTGCACTACCAGGCCTCATTAAAGGGCTGTTACGTTTCATCTTTAGCCAATCTTGCTGTCGTACAAAAGCTTTTTCAGATCCTTGCGCATACCGGTGGTCTTGTCCATTTCCTTTGATTCGCCGTCCAGCTCAAAATACATCATCAACTGACCCAGTTTATCAATAAAATAGACTCGCCGAGTGTCGACCGGGCTTTTGCCATCCTTCTGGATATAGGGCTTTAACCATTTCTCGCTGCTGTCTTCCTGCAAACGAGCAACCAGCATATTTTGCTGTGTTAACAGGTACTCGGACAAATGACCGATATCACCAGCGCCAACGATAACAAACACGGTTATAACCCGGCTCATCTCGGGGCCCTGTGTCAGTCTCACCTGACGCATTTTGTCCAGACTGGTTCGGCAAGACTCATCACAGCCCGGTTTGCCAATGTACAACATGGTCCAGTGATCCCTGAACGTATCTTTATCAAGCGGATTTCCGAGCACATTGACCAGGCCCTCCGCATCAACCTGGCGGACCGGATCAACAAATTCACCATGATTACTTCTGCTCATACCAGACAGCATGTCAGGGTAATATTTGTATACCACCCAGGCTGACCCCATCGGGGCCAGAAAAAGGAATAATATCAATAAGGGTAGATAACGCTTCATAATCTTTACCGTTTAATCTTTTTCGTGTTAACAACTACATAAATAATCAGTAATGCCAACGCCAGTGCAAACCATTGTATGGCATAACTCATGTGTCTTTCTGCCGGTATGCCACCCGGGTTGTTAAAGTGATCTTCCCAGTTACGCGTATAGGCAGGTTCATCGGGGCTCACCTGTAACACGGTATACTTTGGCAGCTCAAGCTCGAGCTCCTTGCCCAGCCAGGCCATTTCCATATAGAGTACCTTGCGCGGCCAGCCCAGATCACCGACCTGCGGTGAACCCAGCTTAATACCGATACTGGGCGGCGTATCCACTAAACCCGTCAAGCGGAGCTTACCCGCTGTACCCGGCAGCTCAGGGATAAAGTTCTGTCCTGTTCGGTCAGCAACCCATCCCCGGTTGACCAGTACACTGTCACCACCGTCAATCATGAACGGGGTGAAAACTTCAAAACCCGGTCTTCCTGCATTTTTGCGATTGATCAGTAATACACTGCGCTGCAGATCAAATTCACCTGTCATACTGACTTGCCGTCCCCGACCCAGGCCTTCAATTTGCGCTCTTGTACTGATCTCTACTACTGATTTGTCCTGATTATCTGCCTGCTCCTGTACCATGCCGCGTTTGATATCATAACGATCCAGCTGCCATAGCCCCAGATATACCAGCAAAGGTAGCACCAGCAACAGCACCAGCGTAGGCAGCAGTCGTGCTTTAAAATGATATGACCCTATCTGCATGGTACTATATTCAGGTGCTACTATAACGGCTGTAATCAGACATGTTTAAGTTACTCGTCATGCTATTTCTGGCCAGCGTGCTGTTCTCGCTGGGCTCTGGCCTCTATTATATGATGAAAGACAAAGGAAAGGGTGATCGCGCTGTTAAGGCATTAACCTGGCGCATCAGTATTTCTATCTTTCTGTTTGTACTGTTACTAATCGGTGCCCAGTTTGGTCTGGTTGAACCGCATGGGGTAACCCCATGATATCAATTAAGACATAAGCATATTCATTACATAAAAAAAGCGCCGCTCTCGCGGCGCTTTTTTGTCCTTGCTCCAGCTGCTATACCAGCCAGTACACAAATATGAACAATCCCAGCCAGACCACATCTACGAAATGCCAGTACCAGGCCGCTGCTTCAAACGCGAAATGATTCTCGTGTGTGAAGTGCCCCTTCATACTACGGAACAACATCACCAGCAGCATAATTGCGCCGATTGTGACATGCAGGCCATGGAAGCCGGTCAGCATATAAAATGTTGAACCATACACACCTGAGGTCATTTTCAGGTTCAATTCGCTGTAGGCGTGGATATATTCATATGCCTGAAAACCAACGAACGTGAAGCCCAGTGCAACGGTAAGAAACAGACCCATTATCAGCTGTGAACGACTGCCTTTCTTTAAGCCCCAGTGCGCCCAGGTAACCGTAGCACCAGAGGTCAGCAGGATCAGGGTATTAATGGCCGGGATTCCCCAGGCACCCATCGTTTCAAACTCACCACCGGCATTACCAGGACCATTTGTTGGCCAGGTGGGTACATACTCCGGATATAACCACTCGTGTGTCATCAGGTTATTACCTGCACCGCCCAGCCAGGGCTCGGCAAATATACGTATATAAAACAGTGCGCCAAAAAAGGCAGCAAAGAACATCACTTCCGAGAAGATGAACCAGCCCATGCCCATACGGAATGACATATCAACCTGATCGTTATACAACCCGGCTTCGCTTTCTTTGATAACCGTACCAAACCAGCCAAACAACATGTATGTCAGAATGGCAAACCCAACATACATGGTTATCAGATTTGCACCCATCAGATGAAGGCCAAACCCGCCTGTAGTTAAAAACAGGCCTATGGAACCAATAATCGGCCATTTGCTCGGTTCCGGTAGATAGTATCCACCCGCTGCTTGTGACATGTGACCCTCTCCTTCTTCTATTATTTATATAATAATTATAACTATTTTGTTACCGTTTCTTCTTTGCTGGCATATTTATCTGCCCGCAAAAATGTGTAAGACAATACAATATTGTTAATATTTGCCGGTAAGCCCTGGTCTACAACAAAGACTACTGGCATATCTTTTTCCTCACCCGACTTCAATAGCTGCTGCTTAAAGCAGAAACAGTCTGTTTTCTTGAAGTACATGGCAGCCTCAATAGGCATCACGCTGTATATGGCCTGCCCGGTAATA
>DRJJ01000298.1 GCA_011052255.1 Gammaproteobacteria bacterium
CCACGTGCACGCCGCGTCCAGCTAGTGCATTCAGGTAAACCGCCAGTGTGGCCACCAGAGTCTTACCTTCACCCGTACGCATTTCAGCTATCTTGCCCTGATGTAACACCATGCCGCCAATCAGCTGAACATCGAAATGGCGCATTTTGAGTACACGCACACCCGCTTCACGGGCTACGGCGAATGCCTCGGGTAATAACTGTTCAAGTGTTTCGCCACTTTCCAGACGTTTGCGGAATTCATTCGTCTTTTCGCGCAACTGTTCATCAGTAAGTTCGGATATGGCCGGTTCCAGCTGGTTGATCTTTGCAACCACCTTGAACAACTCTTTAACAACGCGCTCATTGCGGCTACCGAACATCTTCCTGGCAAGTTTTTTTAACATAATGTTCTAACTGCTATTAGTAGTGGTTTCAGACAGGCGCATGGTTGCGCACGAAACGGCTATTATACCGCAATATGGGGGGCTGTGTGCAGATTAGGAGGGGCTAAATCAATGCAGGATCATGAAAGCTGCTGGAAATCACAACAGCTTCTACGCGAACATATTTAGGCCAGTATAAACACCTGTTATCGAGAAGCGCGCGTATATTTTAGAGGATTGACCGGCCTGTTATTCAGTAGCACTTCATAATGAACATGAGGGCCCGTAGAGCGACCACTGCTACCCATTTTAGCGATAACCTGATCGGGTTTCACCGAATCACCTAATTTAACCAGTATTTTACTATTATGACCATAGCGGGTGACATAGCCGTTGCCGTGGTCTATTTCAACCAGATTTCCGTAACCCCAGCGATCGCCAGACCAGGTAACAACGCCAGCCGCCACGGCAATAACATCAGAACCGAGTTTCCCGGCAAAATCCATCCCTGAGTGAAACTCCTTTTTACCGGTAAACGGATCGCTACGCTTACCGAAACGTGAAGACATCCAGCCCTTGCGTATCGGGCGACCGGCCGGTCTTATCTGTTTTTGCAGATTACTATGCATCAGGAAGGTTTCCAGCACTGCCAATTGCTGTTCCCGATCATCTATCTGTAAGGACAATTCATCCAGTGTTCGCAGTAAATCACCGCTGTTCTGGGACTGCAGGTCTGTTGCACTGGCTGGCCCGCCCTGTGCAGGTAACTCATCGAAATTGAATTCACCCTTATCCAGCTTGGCCATCTCTGTCAAGCGCTGCCCAAGAGCCTCCATGCGCAGCACATGCGCCTGTAACTGGCCTACCTGTTGAGCCAGTGCATTAATATTTGCCTGAGTCACTTCACGGGTATCCTGCAACGCCTGTTTTTGCTCAACCAGGCGCTGTTTCCATGTCTGGATGACGGCTGCATCCATCTGCTTGTCATTTTGTTGCGCACCACCCAGCCAATAACCAGTCATCATCAGAGCTGAGCCCAGTAACAGAACGATTCCTGCGATAGTAGCTATACAACGGGGTTGCGATAGCTGAATAGATACTGGCCTGTCATGGCATTTTGTGAATAAAATTAAATTCATATAGGGTAGTAACTCGCATCAATGTACTATATACACAACTGAAAATATCGGCCAATCATGTCAAGACTTAAATCAAGATCCTTAGCCAGCTTGTTAAAAAACAAGGGCTTTTCACATATTCAGGCAGAAATCACTCGCCGGAAGCTCTATACACAGCAACTTCGTGCCATATTACCAGCTTCCATGGCTGCGCACTGCCAGGTGGTCAATTTACAGCAAGACTCACTCAGTATTGCTGTCGATAACGCTGCCTGGCTGGCTAAATTACGTTTTCTGCTACCACAAATCAAGCAAATCTACCGCCAGGAGCATCATTTACAGCTTAAGCACATCAAATTACTGGTCAGCAGACCAACTGATACCGCAGTAAAACAGGCCAGTCCTCAACTGAAACGCCAGCTTTCAGCAAATAGTGTCAGATTTATACACGATTATGCTGAAAGCCTGGAGCCATCAGACCTCAGACTAGCCCTGTTACGCCTTTCCAGCCGAAAAAAACGCTAAAAACCGATTTTACCGGAAATAGTTGATTAAATTGCCCGATTATCAAGCGATTATATAAACTCGCTGTATTGTTATATTACACTTGGGCATCCAGAAGCCTTCTTCATTCCCTGAAAGACTTCAAATCAGGTAGCTATACAGACTGCACCGGTTGCATATACAGTATCGGTGCCTTTGACGAGTCGTCAAAGGTGACCTCTTCCCAGGCAGTTGCATCTGCCATTAATGTTCTGAGCAAATGATTATTCAGGGCATGGCCTGACTTATGTCCCTTGAAGGCACCAATCAGACTGTGACCCAGTAAATACAAATCACCAATTGCATCCAGAATTTTATGTTTGACAAACTCGTCCTCGTAACGCAGCCCGTCTTCATTCAGTACACGGTAATCATCTACCACGATGGCATTATCCAGGCTACCGCCCAGCGCCAGGTTCTGTTCACGCAAGTACTCAATGTCTTTCATGAAACCGAAGGTACGCGCACGACTGACTTCGCGCACAAAAGAGGTAGTAGAAAAATCCACCTCGGCGTCCTGTTGGTGGGACTGAAAAACCGGATGATCAAAATCAATGGTGAAGCCAACCTTGAAACCATCGAACGGGTCAAACCTGGCCCATTTATCACCGTCTTCAACACAAATACTGCGTTTGATACGGATAAAACGCTTGGGTGCATTTTGCTCTTCGATTCCGGCTGACTGTATAAGGAATACGAAAGGGCCAGAGCTGCCATCCATAATAGGCACTTCAGGCGCACTCAGGTCTACATACGCATTATCGATACCCATTCCGGCCAGTGCAGATAATAAATGCTCGACAGTTGAAACCTTGACATCACCCTTGACCAGCGCTGTAGACAAGCTCGTATCACCAACGTTTTCGTGGCTGGCCTTGATTTCCACTGCTTGCTCAAAATCTGTGCGTCTGAATATAATGCCTGTATCGATCGGGGCTGGGCGTAAGGTAAGATAGACTTTTTTCCCGGTATGCAGGCCTACACCTGTTGCGCGGATGATATTCTTGAGCGTACGCTGTTTTATCATTCTAGGTTATGTCCTCGAACGCTGTAATCCAGGCCCTGAAGTATGTGACTAGCCTGTTCGTTTAATATATCGAGCTGATTCTAGCACAGCAAATCTGATCTGCAAAGCGACGTTATTCTCACAAGCTACTGATCATGCTGGAAATCCATGTGACTTATGTCACAGCCCTGCATCAAAGTCCTGTGAGCATAGCTGGCTATGACAGTGTCATTCTGAAGGAGTTCAGTGGGGAGGGAAGTCTACTGAACTCCTTCATTTTCCAATTTACAGCGTAAGTACATCTGCGTAATCGCCCATAATTACCCTTACTTAATAATTACAATCAATTACTTAGATTATTCTGCTGTCACTGGCATCAATCTGCCTGGCGCCTCAAAAAGGCTGGCACATCCAGATATTTCAGATCAGGATCCTTCACCGGTGGGTATTCTTCACCACCAACAACAGCTGCCTGACGCAGTACTGTTGGCCGGTCCAGATCACCGTAATTTATTTCGCCGTGCTTATTGCGCTGAACCAGTTTGACTTCAGCTGTCTCGGGTGTGATATCGGCCTTCACCATCGGGTTACTACCACCGATACCGGTCGCTACCACTGTTACACGTAGCTCATCCGACATATCCGGATCAATGACTGTACCAACGACCACAACGGCATCATCCGATGCAAACCTTTTAACTGCCAGGCCCACTTCTTCAAATTCACCAATCGTCAGATCCAGACCAGCAGTTACATTAACCAGGATCCCACATGCACCGGTTAAATCCACATCCTCAAGCAACGGACTGGAGATGGCTGCTTCGGCAGCCTCCTGTGCACGGTCAGTACCCGTAGCTACTCCTGAGCCCATCATGGCCATGCCCATTTCCGACATTACCGTACGTACATCGGCAAAATCCACATTGATAAGACCCGGGCGCGTTATCAGTTCAGCGATCCCCTGCACAGCACCCAGCAATACATCGTTAGCCGCTTTGAATGCATCCAGCAGACTTGTTGTCTTACCTAACACACTCAGTAACTTCTCATTCGGGATCGTTATCAACGAATCAACTGACTTGCTTAAATCGTTAATACCTTCGTCAGCCACACTCATACGTTTCTTGCCTTCAAAACCGAACGGTCGCGTGACAACTGCTACTGTCAGTATGCCCATTTCTTTTGCAATTTCTGCAACAATGGGCGCACCACCTGTGCCGGTTCCACCGCCCATACCTGCGGTGATAAATAACATATCCGCACCCGTAATAATTTCCTTTATACGGTCACGATCATGCTCGGCAGCCTGCTTGCCTATTTCCGGATTGGCACCAGCACCCAGCCCCTTGGTCAGATCCGCACCAATTTGCATGGATGTTTTGGCATTGGTTTTCTTTAATGCCTGTGCATCGGTATTCAGACAAACAAAATCCACCCCGTCAATACCGGCCTTCACCATGTGTTGAACGGCATTGCCGCCTCCACCGCCTACTCCGATAACCTTTATTACAGCGTTCTCGCCATACGAATCAAGTAATTCAAACATTGTTAACCCCTCCAGTTACGATTTACTACTTTAGTGCATCCATTCATCACACCGCTTACGCGATAATCAGAAATTCCCTTGAAACCAGCTTCTCATGCGAGACCACACACCTTTGAATCCACCACTGACACGTGGCGCACCCATGCGTGACTCACTATTACGGTGTCCGAA
The DNA here is from genome assembly GCA_011052255.1 of Gammaproteobacteria bacterium. GTDB lineage: Bacteria > Pseudomonadota > Gammaproteobacteria > DRJJ01 > DRJJ01 > DRJJ01. The sequence continues at coordinate 4,749 of DRJJ01000298.1, forward strand.
CAGTAATAACCCGGCACCGGTTGCATAAATTGGATTACGTATCACATCTACCAGACCGTGCACGTACTGCGGCATTCCCAGGCGTACCGGTATATGGAAGACCTCTTCAGCCAGTTCAATCAGACCTTCCATTTTCGAACTGCCGCCGGTCAGTACAATGCCTGCCGCGATCAGTTCTTCAAAACCGCTGCGCCGCAGTTCATTCTGGACCAGCGCCATTAACTCTTCATAACGCGGCTCAACCACATCAGCCAGCGTCTGTCGCGCGAGTCGACGCGGTGGACGATCGCCTACACTGGGCACTTCAATACTTTCCTCTTCACTGGCCAACTGACGCAGTGCACAGCCGTACTTAATCTTGATTTCTTCTGCATATTGAGTCGGCGTACGTAAAGCCACCGCGATATCATTGGTGACCTGGTCGCCCGCTATCGGAATGACCGCCGTATGTCGAATCGAGCCCTCGGTAAACACCGCGATATCAGTTGTACCACCGCCGATATCCACCATGCAGACACCCAGTTCTTTCTCATCTTCGGTCAACACCGAATAGCTCGACGCCAGTTGCTCAAGAATCACATCATCCACTTCCAGCCCGCAGCGGCGTACGCATTTGATGATATTTTGTGCCGCACTGACGGCACCGGTAATCATGTGCACCTTGGCCTCCAGTCGCACACCGGACATACCCACCGGCTCCATGATTCCTTCCTGATTATCGATAATGAATTCCTGTGGAATGATGTGCAGTATTTTCTGGTCTGCCGGTATCGCTACCGCGCGTGCCGCATCAATTACACGTTCGACATCGGCATGACCCACTTCCTTGTCACGTATCGCGACGATGCCATGCGAGTTCAGGCTGCGTATGTGACTACCGGCAATCCCGGCAAACACTGAATTTATCTGGCAACCCGCCATGAGCTCTGCTTCTTCTACCGCGCGTTGTATGGACTGAACCGTTGATTCAATGTTGACCACCACCCCTTTCTTTAGTCCGCGCGAAGGGTGGGAACCGATACCGATAATGTCGATTTCGTTATCGCTGTTTATTTCCCCGACGATAGCCACCACCTTGGATGTACCTATATCCAGACCAACGATCAAATTACGTTCCTGTTTTTTTGACATTACCCCTGCTCCCCCCGGCCCACAGTTTTCCACTGCACAGCAAACCCGTTTGTGTAGCGCATATCTATTGCCTGAATTTTTTGTTTTAACTGACTCAAGGCCACGGTATAACCACGTTGAAACCGTTGCAGTCTGTCGGAGACATTTTTTCGACCCAGACGAACAACAAAACCATCCTGCACAACCAGACTCCATGCACGACGCTTATCTACTTTTACTTTCTGCAAGCTCAACCCCAGCTCCTGAAACTGCCTGCGGTACAGGCTAAACTGTTCTGCCACTTCATGAACCAGCGATCTGGGCCCGGACAAAACAGGTAAGCTTTTTTTTACATCACGCGCATCGGCCTCAAACCATTGCCCCCTGGTATTGACCAAACCACCCTGCTCCCATATTGCAAAGGGTTGCTGCTCACGCACTTCTATTCGTAATGTATCTGGCCACACCCTGCGCACATAAACATCTTCAACCCAGGGTAGTTGCAACAGCGACATACGAATATCGTCGATATCCTGCATGAAAAAATTATGATTAATATTCTCACTCACCCTGCTGCGTATCCGGTTCTCATCGACATACAACATGCGGCCACTGACCTGTACCGAACGTATCGGAAAATGGTCTGGTAACTGCAACCACCATGCAGCCCATATCACAGCCCCCAGCATCAGCAACAGCAACAGACCAGCAAGATGCATACCGGTGAAATGAGGCACGCTCAATATCGGCTCCTCATTTCGGGCGGTAGCCTGGACCTGCTTTTTTTGCTTACGCGCCATGCGTATTCACCCTGACATGATTGTGTACTACGCTTGCCTCAAGTATGGCCAGCACCAGTGACTGAAAATCCATACCGACTGCCTCAGCTGCCATGGGCACCAGACTATGCCCGGTCATGCCGGGAACCGTATTGACTTCAATCAGCCAGGGTTTGCCCTGCTTGTCCATCATGAAATCAACCCGGCCCCAGCCACTGGCATCGAGCGACTCAAATGCCTCCAGTGCCAGTTGTCGACATTCTGTTTCAGCCTCATCTGACAAACCGCAAGGACATATATAAGAGGTATCATCCTGTTCATATTTGGCTGCGTAGTCGTAAAATTCTCGTGGTGTCTCAAGCCTGATCAACGGCAGTTCCTCGTCACCCAGAATGGCAGCCGTGTATTCAGCCCCGTCTATCCATTTCTCGGCAATCACTACCGCATCGTAGGCAGCCGCCTTTTCCCACGCAATCGCGAGCATGTCTGCTTCATACACCTGCGTCATACCCAGACTGGAACCTTCATGTCCCGGCTTCACCATCAGTGGCAAACCCAGGTGATTCACGACCTCCTGCCAGTTGGTGTGCTCGTTTAGCACCCTGTAAGGCGGTGTGGGCAGTCCCATTCCAGTCCATAATCGTTTGCTACTCAGTTTATCCATACTCATGGCACAACCGGCTACACCGGATCCGGTATACGGCAACCCCAGACTTTCCAGAGCCCCCTGTATCACACCGTCTTCTCCACCTCGTCCATGCAGCATCACAAAGGCGCGGTCGTATCCCTGATCCAGGAGTGCGCACACATTCGATTCAGAAGGATCAAACGCATGCGCATCCACGCCTTTACCAAGCAACGCCTGTAACACGGCCTTCCCGCTTTGCAGGGATATTTCACGCTCGGCAGCAGAGCCACCCATCAGTACAGCCACCTTGCCCAATTGTGCAGCGGTACTCATAGCCCGGACTCTCCAACAATGTGCACTTCAGTTTGCAGGTGCACATCGAACTGTTGTTGCACTTCTGCCTGTGCGTGCTTAATCAGTTTTTCAATATCGGCAGCCGTCGCATCACCGGTATTGATAATAAAATTGGCATGCTTGTCGGAAATCTGAGCCCGGCCTACTGTAAAACCTTTCAGGCCTGCCGCTTCAATCAATCGCGCCGCGTAATCACCGGGTGGGTTACGGAACACCGACCCACAACTCGGCAGCCCAATAGGCTGACTGGTATTTCTTTGTGCCAATAATGTCTTGATACGTTGCTGCCCTGCCTCGGCATCGCCTGCTTGCAAGCGTAAATAGGCACCCACAAACCATTCATCTGCCACACCCTGTACTTGCCGATAGGCAATCCGGTATTCCTGAGGCTGACGCACGCTTATCTCACCCCGTCTGTTTATCGATGTAACATTTGCTACGATTTGCCAGGTTTCACCCCCGAACGCACCGGCATTCATGGCCAGCGCACCACCCATGGTGCCCGGTATGCCCGCAAGAAATTCAGCTCCGACCAAACCATGGCGAGCAGCCATTCGTGCCACACGCGCGCAGCTTGCCCCGGCACCCGCGCGTAACATATTTTTATCGCATAATTCGATATCTGCGATCACTCCTTGCATGGCAATCACGCTTCCGGTCAGCCCCGCATCACGTACCAGCAGATTACTGCCCAGACCCAGCCACAACAGCGGCTCATCTTGTGGGCACTGACCCAGATAGGCTGACAGATCCTGCAAATCCAGCGGACGATAAAAACGCTGTGCTGGGCCGCCCACACGCCAGCTGGTGTGTCTGGCCATGGACTCGTTCAGCAGCAGCTCTCCCTGCCAGTCCGGTTTGTCTTTTTGAGCAGCCATCATGAGCGCCGTGTCTTCTCCGTGGTCGCATCCTTTTTGTTTGTCTGCTTATTCACTTTGCCATTCCATGCCCTGCGCAGCGGATGTCCGTGGCTCCAGTTGGCATCGAGACCAAATCGACTCCCAAGGCCTTCACCACCTGCCAGATGTAATTTCCGTGTCAGAGACTGTTTCATACACCCCCCTGTTCGAGTAAGCGTGCTACCAGCGCACCAATACTGCCCGCACCACAAATTAAAACCACATCATCTGGCTGTACGACACCCGGCAATAACTGCTGTGCCTCATCCGGCGTTTCAACCATTACCGGATCCAGTTGCCCACGATTCCTTATCGCACGTGCCAGCGCATGACCATCTGCTGTGTGGTTAGCCGTTTCACCGGCTGCATACACCTCTGTGAGCACCAGTACATCTACTTCTGATAACACACGCACAAAATCGTCAAACAAGTCAGCTGTGCGGCTATAACGATGCGGTTGAAACACCAGTAACAAACGTTGGCCGGACCAGCCCTGGCGTACTGCTGCAATAGTCGCTGCCAGTTCACTCGGGTGATGCGCGTAATCATCTATCAGTATTACCCGTGATGGCCCAATCAAAACCTGTTCATGAACCTGAAAACGTCGACCTATGCCCTGGAACCCTTCCAGGCCACGCTTGATGTCAGCAGGTGCCACACCCAGTTCACGCGCAACCACCACCGCAGCCAGTGAATTCATCACGTTGTGCATACCCGGCATATTCAGCTTCATCTCCACTGCGACATCCTGACCCGGCTGCTGCAAACAGTAGTGACTGATCGCCCCCTGTTGCCTCACATCGGTTGCCCGAAAATCAGCATCTTCAACCGTGCCGTAGGTAATAACCGGGCGAGATATCCGTGGCAGCAACTCACGTATCACCGGGTCATCCAGGCACAATACCGCCTGGCCATAAAAAGGCAGGTGATGAATAAACTCAACGAAGGTATCTTTCAGTCGCTCAAAGTCACCACCGTATGTACCCAGGTGATCCGCTTCTATATTGGTCACCACTGAAATCATGGGCTGCAGATGCAGGAACGAGGCATCACTTTCGTCGGCCTCGGCAACCAGGAAACGACTTTCACCCAGTCGTGCATGCGTGCCTGCACTGTTCAGTAATCCACCAATCACGAAGGTTGGATCCATATCCCCTTCAGCCAGTAAACTGGCAACCAGACTGGTAGTCGTGGTTTTGCCATGCGTACCGGCAACCGCAATGCCGTAACGAAAACGCATTAACTCGGCCAGCATTTCGGCGCGCGGTATCACCGGTATGCGCGCCTCACGGGCTGCCATCACCTCCGGATTGTCATCCTCGATCGCTGTCGACACCACGACTACGTTACAACCCTGGACCTGTTCCGCCTGGTGACCGGTATAAATATTTGCACCCAACTCAGCCAGACGCCGGGTCGTACGGTTCGCCTGCATATCTGAGCCGCTAATTTTATAGCCAAGGTTGACCAGCACCTCGGCAATGCCTCCCATACCGGCACCCCCTATACCAACAAAATGTATACGCCGCATGCGCCCCATCGGGTCAAGCATGTCACGCATGATTCTGGGTTCGCGATTATCAGTCATGACCAGCCTCCGGCCCGGCACCCTCAGCGCCGAAGCTGTGCAAACAAATATCCGCGACCCGTCTGGCAGCATCCGGCCGCGCCAGTACACGTGCATTGACTGCCATCTGTAATATTTTTTTGCGATCATCCGCATACAACTGCAATCGCCCTGCCAGCCAGTCTGCATTGAGGCTGCTGTCAGCAATCATCTCGGCAGCGCCGTTATTACATAACCACGCAGCGTTGCCCGTTTGGTGATCATCTACCGCATGAGGATAGGGCACCAGTATTGACGCCAGACCTGCATTGGCTAACTCGGCAACCGTGATGGCCCCGGCGCGACACAACACAATATCTGCCCAGCTATAGGCCTCGCACATATCATCCAGATAGGCGCGCACATCACCCTTCACGCCGGCCTGTTTATACATGGCCTGCGTTTGCTCCAGCTTGTCTGGTCCGGTTTGATGCCTGACTTCTATACGGATAGCCAGTTGCGCCAGCGCCTGCGGCACAGTCTGGTTCAGTTGTTGTGCCCCGAGGCTGCCACCCACAACCAGTAGACGTAACACATCACAGCGAGCTGCCAGACGTTCTGCCGGTGCCTCTATTTCGCTAATATCAGTGCGCACCGGGTTACCTGTCAGCACGGCTTTCTTACGTGCACGACTGTTGTCCGGAAAACTGTCTGGAAATGCCTCCAGTACCTGGTTGGCAATGCGGCCCAGTAAACGATTGGTTAGTCCAGCAACCGAGTTCTGCTCGTGTATACACAAGGGCACACCAAACAATCGCGCCATCAAACCACCCGGGCCGGTCACAAAACCACCCATGCCCAACACGGCAACCGGGCGGCAACGCGCCATCACACGGGCAGCCTGAATAAGCGACATGAATAAACGAGGAATACCCGCCAGACGTTGAAGTAAACGTTTGCCGCGTAAGCCGGCCACCGGTAACCATTCGATCGGGATACCGGTTGGTGGCACCAGACGCGATTCAATGCCCTGGCGTGTACCCAGCCAGATCACCGGCCAACCACGTTGACGCAAGTCATCGGCTACGGCCAGCGCAGGGTAAACATGACCGCCGGTGCCACCTGCTATAATCAGTATGGGTCGTTGATTGCTCATGATCGAGCCTTCCCACGCTTGCGTTTGTTGCGACTTACCGGTTTCACGTCTGCCGGTGTATTCGATTCGTAGGCAATGCGCAGCAACAGGCCGATCGCTATGGCCGTGATAACCAGGCTACTGCCACCGTAGCTCATTAATGGCAGCGTCAAACCCTTGGTTGGCAATACACCCATATTGACGCCAATATTCACGAACGCCTGCAGTCCGAGCCAGGCACCAATGCCATAGGACAGATAGGCTGAGAACAACAGACCCTTACGTTCTGCCTGTACACCAATGCGGATGGCACGCCAGACCAGTAGCGTAAACAAAGCAATAACTAGCAGCACACCTACCAGCCCCAGCTCCTCTGCCAGTACGGCCAGCACAAAATCAGTGTGTGCCTCCGGTAAATAAAACAGCTTCTGCACACTGCCACCCAGGCCCACACCCCAGGCCTCACCCCGTCCAAATGCTATCAAAGATTGCACCAGCTGAAAGCCGCTGTTATACGGGTCAGACCATGGGTCCATAAACGAGACAACACGCTTCCAGCGATAGGGAGATATATATGCCAGCGCAACCATGCTGGTCGCACTAAAGGTCAACAGGGCCAGAAACTGAAGCAGGCGCGCCCCAGCCAGAAACATCATCGCCAGAGACGCGGCCATCAACACCACCATGGCGCCAAAATCCGGTTCCAGCAATAATAACAAGCCGGCAACGCTCAATAGCAGCATGGGTTTGATAAAACCCCAGGCGCTCTCCCGTACTTCACGACCACGCCGTTCCAGATAGCCAGCCAGATATATCAGAATTAGTAATTTAGCTGCTTCGGAAACCTGCAGCTGAAATACCGCCAGCGGTAACCAGCGTGTGCTGCCATTGACTTCATGACCGACACCGGGAATCAGCACAACCACCAGCATAAGATAGGCCAGCACGATCATCACCGGGCCAGAAACGAGCCACGCCGCCGTCGGAATACGTACCACAATCAACAACACCGCCAGACCCAGTCCTGCGAACAATACCTGCCGATTAAAATAATGCAGTGCATCGTTGTAATGCGCCTGGCCCAGGCTAACCGATGCCGAGGCAACCATGACCAGTCCCAGCATTAACAAGGTAACGCACACCACAATCAATTGTGCATCCCATGCGCCGGCCAGCCGTACGCGCGGCAACTGGTTAAATTCGATAGCCTGTGTATGACTCATGGCTTGAATTCCTGCTGCAGTGCCCGAACACATTCAACAAAATCATCACCACGCTGCTGATAATCCTGATACATATCAAAGCTGGCACAAGCCGGTGACAGCAGCACATCATCCCCTGCCCTGGCCAGCTCTGCGGCCATGACCACCGCCTGCTCCATGTTTTCTGCAAACACAACCTGAGTAACATCCTGCAAGGCATCTGCCAGCACGGCCGCATCACGACCTATCAATACGGCTGCATGCAGTTTTTTACTGGCAACCTCACGCAAACTGCTAAAATCGGCCCCCTTGCTCTCTCCACCCGCTATCAATACCACCGACCCAGGCATGCCTTCTATCGCCGCCTTTGTAGCACCGGGATTGGTACCCTTGGAATCGTTGTACCAGTCAACCTGGTTGATGGTTGCCACATACTGACTTCGATGCGGTAATCCCGGGAACTTACGTAAGGCCTGTAACATAGCCTGTTCAGTGAAACCCGCTGCGCTTCCCAGGGCCAGTGCCGCCAGTGCATTGGCTACATTGTGTCTACCCCGTACACGTAATTCTGTAACCGGCATCAGTGCATGCTGCCCCTGAGCCAGCCAGTCTTCGCCTGCTGCGTTTAACAAACCAAATGTGTTTTTATCTGCCGGAGTGGCCATCGTAAAATGCAGATGCTTTCGGCCTGGCTGTGCGCATGCTGCCATGGCGACTACGCGTATATCGTCATCATTAATCACCTGCACTCCATCTCCCTGGTAAATCCGCTCCTTGATATCAGCGTAATCTCCCAGACTGTCGTAGCGATCCATATGGTCTGCTGAGATATTCAATACTACCGCGGCACAGGCATTCAATGACGGCGTGCTCTCGAGCTGAAAACTGGATAATTCAAGTACATAAAAATCAGGAACCGGTTCTGACAATAATTCCAGTGCCGGCGTACCCAGGTTACCCCCGGCCAGTATCTGTCGACCGGCCTGACGACCCATCACGGCCAACATGCTGGTTACAGTACTTTTGCCATTCGAGCCGGTAATCGCAATAATCGGTGCCTGCGCGTTGCGTATAAACAGCTCAATGTCTCCGTATATCGGAATACCTTCCTGGCGTGCCTGTACCAGCAACGGCTCGGCCAGTGACACACCGGGGCTAACAATAATTTCATCAGCCGAGGCAAATGCCTGCTGATCAAAGCCATTCAGAAACGCAGCCACTCTGCTGACATAAGGTTCGAACCCGGGCAGACCAGAAGGTCTGGCACGCGTATCCGTAACAGCCAGATCAACATCCTGCTGATCCAGATAACGCACTACGGACAGGCCGGTTTTACCCAGGCCCACTACCAGTATACGTTTAGCTGTTGCTGTCATCTTGTGATTCATTTCCAACATGTAATCCGTATTACCTGATCTTCAGGGTGGCCAGTCCGGTCAATACCAGAATGACGGTAATAATCCAGAAGCGCACGATCACGCGTGGCTCAGGCCATCCTTTTAACTCGAAATGGTGATGCAGCGGCGCCATACGAAAAATACGTTTACCGGTTAATTTGTAGGAACCAACCTGTAAAATTACCGAGACGGTTTCCATCACGAATACACCGCCCATAATGATCAGCACCAGTTCCTGTCGTACCAGCACGGCCACCATGCCCAGCGCCGCTCCCAATGCGAGTGCGCCTATATCACCCATAAACACCATTGCCGGATAAGCGTTAAACCAGAGAAAACCCAGCCCTGCACCTACGATCGCACCGCAAAAAACGGCCACCTCACCCACGCCAGGTATGTATGGAATACTCAGGTAGGGCGCGAATTGCGCATGGCCGGTGACGTATGCAAAAATCCCTAACGCACCTGCCACCAGCACCGTAGGCATAATCGCCAGACCATCCAGCCCATCGGTCAGATTCACGGCATTACTGGAACCCACTACCACGAAATAGGTTAGCGGGATAAACCACCAGCCAAGGTTAATAGAAACTTCCTTGAACACCGGCACAATCAGTGCCGTTTCAGCCGGGAGCTCTGCCGTATTGAATATCCAGATTGCGACGCCCAATGCAATCACCGATTGCCAGAAATACTTTTGCCTTGCTGGTAAACCTTTGGAATCCTGTAAAACCAGTTTGCGATAATCATCAACCGCACCGACCACACCAAACAACAAGGTTGTAAGCAGTAACATCCACACATAACGATTTTCGAGATCACCCCACAGCAAGGTCGTCACGGCGATGGCGACCAGAATTAACGCACCACCCATGGTGGGCGTACCTGCTTTGGACAAATGAGACTCGGGGCCATCGTTACGCACTGTCTGACCAATCTTGTACTTGCACAAACGCCGGATCATGTATGGACCCACCATAAACGAGATAACCAGTGCAGTGATCGCGGCCAGCACTGAACGCAGTGTCAGGTAACCAAAAACATTAAACCCGCTATTAAAACGTGTCAGGTATTCCGCCAGATAAAGCAACATCTCAGCAACCTCCCCCATTTGCCCGGGCAGCCTTGCCTGATATCAATGCCTCGACCACCTCTTCGAGATGCATCATGCGTGAACCCTTTACCAGCACCACACCCGACTCCTGTCGCAGTACATCCTTTACCAGCGCCTCACGTGACGTGTACGCAAAACCGGCGTCGCCAAATGCGTTTGCTGCTGCTGACGCTCCATCACCCACTGCATACAAACGCAGTACGCCTGCAGCACGTGCTGCCTTGCCTGCCTGCTCATGCGCAGCCATTGCATCCTCTCCAAGCTCGGCCATGTCACCCAGCACCAGCGCATGCTCACCGGGTAACCCGACCAACACATCCAGCGCAACCTGTAGTGACGAAGGGTTGGCATTATAGGTATCATCCAGGACACGCAAACCGGAATTCGTTTCACGTAGATGCAGACGGCCGCCTACCGGCTGCATTTTTTCCAGTGCAACACAGGATTCTTTCAGCGATACACCACACTCCCGGCATGCTGCTATGGCAGCCAGCGCGTTCATCAGACTATGCCGCCCTGGCAAGGCGAGTTTCAGTGTGGCTGACTCCCCACCTGAACCACTTATTGTTACTGATCCGGATTGAGACGCTGCACTCACGTCTGCTGTGACATTCAGACCAAAAGTAATAACCCGGTGATTTCCGGCACACTGCCTCCAGTACGACAGGCCTGCATCCTCGGCATTCAGCACCACCACACCATCAGGTGCCAGTCCTTCAATAATTTCACCCTTGGCCTGAACAACACCCTGCAATGATCCAAAGCCTTCAAGATGTGCCGCCCCTGCATTGGTAATCAATGCAATATCCGGTCTTGCCCGTTTTGTCAGATAGGCAATTTCACCTGCATGATTTGCGCCCATCTCCAGCACTGCAAAGCGGTGCTGATCCTGAAGACGTAACAGTGTCAACGGCAGGCCAATATCGTTGTTTAAATTCCCCCGGGTAACCAGCACTTCTCCTCGCCCGGATAATATAGTGCCGATCATTTCCTTGACGGTAGTCTTGCCGTTACTACCTGTGATCGCCAACACCGGTACATCAAAGCAATTACGCCAGGCAGCCGCCAGCTCACCCAGACCATCATGGGTGTCGCGGACATTCAGGGTTGGCAGACCCACATCCACCGGCCGGTCGATCATTGCAGCACAGGCTCCGCGCTCAACCGCGCTTGAAATAAAATCATGCGCGTCAAATGACGGGCCGTGTAATGCAACGAATAACTCACCCCTGCCAATGCTGCGCGAATCACTTGAAACGGCTGCAAAACTGACATCCTGGCCGGAATACTCTGCGCCGATACGACGTGCGACTTCAGATAAATGCATGTGCATCAGCATTTACCCCCTAACAGTTTTACTACTGTTTCACGATCACTGTACGGCAAGCGTTGATTACCGATTAACTGATAATCTTCATGACCTTTCCCCGCCACCAAAATCAGGTCATCAACTGACGCCTGTTCAAAAACAGCCTTTATTGCGCTCGCACGATCATGAATAACCCGCACCTGCTCAGGACGAACCAGTCCAGACTGGATATCTTTAATGATTAGTTCAGCATCCTCATTGCGTGGATTGTCATCCGTCAGCGTGACATGATCAGCCAGTTGTTCGGCTACCGCTGCCATCATCGAACGCTTGCCACGATCACGGTCGCCACCGCAGCCAAACACACACCACAATTTACCTGTAATATGTTCACGTGCGGCTTCCAGCGCTACCCGCAATGCGTCGGGGGTGTGCGCATAGTCAACCACTAGCAGAGGTTTACCCGCTGCACTGAAACGCTCCATTCGACCTGCCACTGCCTGCACGTTTGCCAAACGTTTGACCAACACCTCAAGCGTATAACCCAGGCTAAGCAATACCGCTATTACTGCCAGCAGGTTGCTGGCGTTAAATCGGCCCAGCAACTTGCTGCTTATCTCTGCCTGGCCCATATGGGTGTCGATATGAAAAGCCAAACCATCAGCACTGGTGCGCAACGCACTACCCGAAACAAAAAATTCTGTTGCCTTGCTGATATCAGCACCAAAGCCATAACCCAGGCAAGGTACATCCTGCTTGCTTAACAATGCACGACCAAAGGCATCATCCAGATTCAGGATGCGCCATGACAATCCGGGCCAGTCAAACAGAATCTGTTTGGCCGCAGCATAAGCTGACTCGTTAGTATGATAATCAAGATGATCTCGACTGAGATTGGTTAATACCGCCATCGTGAAATTCATACCATTGACACGCCCCTGGTCCAGACCATGTGATGAAACCTCCATCACCACATGCTGCACACTGGCCTGTAACATCTGCGCCAGTTGCGACTGCAGGGTAATCGCATCAGGCGTGGTATGACTGGCTGTCTGCAATCTTCCGTATATGCCGTAGCCAAGCGTTCCGATAACACCACATTGGTCATGATCAGCACTCAATACCTGGGCAAGATAGTGGCTGCAGGATGTTTTGCCATTGGTACCGGTAATACCAATCACATTCATTTGCTGCGAAGGGTGCCCATAAAAGCGGTCGGCAATAACGCCGACCTTGTGTTGCAAATTGCTGACTGCGACAGTGGGTAGCTGTCGGGTTATCGAACCCGGACCATTCGGGTAACGTTTGTCTGGCTCCCAGGCTACGGCAACTGCACCAGCCGACACGGCATCCTCAATATAATCCAGCCCATGTTGTTGTTCACCCGCGCAGGCCAGATACAGGCTACCCGGTTGTACGGTACGACTGTCTGACGACAGGCCAATGACATCCTCAGCTATGTCTGGCAGGGCGCCTCGATCATCATCCATCAAGCCATCCAGCAGGCTAGTGAGTGTTCGCTGCTGTCTGTTCTGTATCTGGCTCATCCGTGATGCGCCTCGCCACTACGTCGGGTTTCCAGTACCGGCAATTGATCCGGCGGCACATTCAGCAAACGTAGTGCACCGGACATAATGCGCGAGAAGACGGGTGCCGCTACCAGGCCACCAAAGTGATCTTTACCTCCGGGTTCGTCTATCATGACAACTGCAACCAGGCGCGGATTGTTTGCCGGCGCCATACCGGCAAATAACGACACGTAACGATTATCTGCATAACCGCCAGCGGTGGACTTATGTACCGTACCGGTTTTGCCCGCAACACTGTAACCTTCAACTCGGGCCTTGCGCCCGGTGCCTTCCGGACCCAGCACGGTTTCAAGCATGGCGCGTACTGAACGCGCAATCTCAGGCTTGATAACCTGCTCTCCCCGGGGAGCCTGGTCGAGCTTCAATAGTGACACCGGGTATTTCACCCCGTCTGCCGCCAACACGGCATAGGCACTGGCCAGCTGCAGGGTGGTCACAGACATGCCATAACCGAACGACAGAGTGGCCTGCTGAAACTGCCGCCAGCGACTGTACCCCGGTAACACACCAGAGGCCTCGCCCGGGAACAGGCTGCCGGTAGTCTGGCCAATACCCACACGCTGGAAAACTGACCACATCTGATCAGATTTAAGCGATAAAGCAATTTTACTGGCGCCCACATTGCTGGACTTGGTCAGCACGTGCGAAACATCCAGCATGCCGTAGTTATGCATGTCACGTACCATGTTTCTGCCAACCTTTAAACGACCCGGGGTAGTATTGATACGTGTCGTTGATTTGTATTGTCCGCTTTCCAGAGCGGCTACTATCGTAAAGGGTTTGATGGTTGATCCAGGCTCGAATACATCGGTAACCGTGCGGTTGCGATAACGCGCCTTGCCACCACGCTTGCTGCGATTGGGATTGAACGATGGCTGATTGACCATGGCCAGTACTTCACCGGTTTTAACATCCAGTAACACGATAGAACCGGATCGTGCCTTGTTTCGTTTTACTGCCGCCTTGAGCTCACGATAGGCCAGGTATTGCAAGCGACGATCAATACTGAGCACCAGATCTTTACCTGGCTGCATGCGACTGATACTTTCAACATTTTCGACCAGTTGCCCGCGCCCGGCTCGTATCACACGTTTACTACCCGCCGTACCGCTCAACTGTTCATCGTAGGCTAGCTCAATACCTTCCTGACCCACATCATCAATATTGGTAAAGCCTACCAGATGTGAAGCCACTTCACCGCCAGGGTAATAACGACGGTACTCGCGTTGAGAGTAGATACCAGGCAACTCTGCCTGACGAATTTTTTCTGCCACATCCGGGTTGATATGGCGCTTGATATAAACAAATTCACGCTGGCCGTGACGTGCAATCAACCGGTTTATCCGATCGACCCGTATTTTTAATATACCAGCGAGTTTGGCAATACTGCCGCGCTCTGCTATCAGTTCCTGCGGGTTGGCCCAAACCGATACAACGGGCGTACTGATAGCCAGCGGCTCACCGTCACGATCGGTAATCTTGCCCCGATGAGCCGCGACCTTTACCACGCGCAGGTGACGCGAGTCACCCTGATTTTTCAAAAAATCACGCTGCACGACATGCAGATCAACCGCGCGCCAGGACAACAACGCTGCAAACGATACCACCAGCCCCAGCAACAGGAACCGGCGCATCCTGAACGGCGTTGTTTTGCTATTGTCATTCATGGTCTGATTATCACAATCTCGCTGGCCTGTGGTATATGCATTTCCAGTTTTCCGGATGCCGCACCTTCAATACGAGCATGGGTAGACCAGGAGCTTTGCTCCAGCTGTAGTTGCCCCCATTCAGTTTCAACCTCATCCTGTACCCGATTCAGTTTTTGCAACTCGGCAAACAGCACGCGACTTTTGTGTCGGGCGTTAACCACCGATACAGCCGTTGCGACAACCGAAACGATCAATACCAGCAATAACACATGCAACCACGACCATGTCTGATTTCGAATCTCTGTCGCTTCCATTAAATTCGCTCCGCAATACGCATCACTGCACTACGTGATCGCGGGTTGTTTTGTATTTCAGTTTCACCGGGGAATACTGGCTTACCCACCAGTCGTAAACGACAATCTGTTGGTCCACCGGTAACCGGCAAATCCAGCGGCAGCTCAGTACCCTTTGCCTCGGCACGCATGAATCGTTTGACGATACGGTCTTCCAGAGAATGAAAACTGATCACCACCAGCCGTCCTCCGGGACGCATGACATCTACGATGTGGAGCAGTCCTTCTTCCAGATCTTCAAGTTCACGGTTGACATAAATCCGTATGGCCTGGAAAACCCGGGTAGCAGGATGTTTTTTACGTTCCTTACCCGGCACCGTTGCTGATACCAGTTCAGCCAGTTGACTGGTGGTTGTAATGGGACATTCATCACGCTGCGCACAAATAGCACGTGCAACGCGTCGACTGTGACGCTCTTCACCATAGCGCCAGAACACCTGGGCCAGCTCACGCGCATCTGCCCTGGCCAGCCAGTCGGCCGCACTAACACCGGCATCAGGATCCATGCGCATATCCAGTGGCCCGTCACGAAGAAAACTGAAGCCACGCCCGGCATCATCAAGCTGAGGGGACGACACGCCAAGGTCCAGCAATACCCCGTCGACCTTTCCTGCTACCCCGATCTGCCTTGCCAAATCACCCAGCATGGCGAAACTACCTCGCTCAATTTGAAAACACCCGTCATGTCCAAATTTGTCCTGTGCGTACGCTACGGCATCAGGATCTTTATCGATTGCAATTAAACGGCCATCAGGCCCCAGTCGATCCAGTATCGCTGCGGCATGTCCGCCGCGACCAAACGTGCCATCTATGTAAGTACCGTTCTCGGTTATCTGTAATGCGTCAACAGCTTCACTAAACAGTACCGGTTTGTGTTGCGGTTCATCCTGCATGGCAGCGGCCATTACAGGGACAGCGATTCCAGCTCTGGGGGCATATCGCCCTGCTCCAGATCGCCTTCAGCAAACCAGTCTTCACAATTATTATTCCAGCGCTGCTCATCCCAGAGCTCAAAGCGGTTACCCTGACCAATCAACACTGCGCGCTTGTCGAGCGTGGCAAAACTCCGCAGGGGTGGAGCCACCAGCAACCGCCCCTGACCATCCATGTCCACTTCGGTTGCATAACCGACCAGCAACCGCTGCAAGCTGCGCGCCTGCTTGTTATAGCTGGGCAGACGCATTATCTTGCGTTCAAGCTCCTGCCAGTCAGGAAAGGGATAAATCATCAGACAATGATCGCGGTCCACCGTCAGCACCAGCTTGCTCTCTGCCTGCTCCTGCAAGGCCGAGCGATACCGTGTCGGCATCGCAAACCGACCCTTGGCATCCAGGTTGATGATGTTTACCCCACGAAACAAATGCTTGACTCCCTTGAAGTAGAATTTCCACTAAATTCCACAATTACCCATTTATATCCACTAATATGCAATATTGGTAGTCAGAGCAACAAAAGTCAAGTAAATGGAACCCAAAGAATCACTAAAGAGTGCTTTTGTCACAATGACTTAGCGCCATTTTTGGCATAAATTGATGAGGTGGTAAAATATGTAGAAACTATAAATCAGTGACTTACAGAATGTAGTTACAGTGCTACTTCAAGACCGCTACAGGGTTATTTCAAGAACAATTTTTTTTAGAATAAATTGAACAAGAGTGTAAAAACAGATATCAGGGGATCAAAATACTAAGGAGTACGATTTTAAAATGAAGCTAAAAGTGGTGGGAGTTGGCCGATAAGCCGGGTTCTGTCGCGTGCAATCATTCATCTGGAATGTACGTCACCGCACAACTCAAGCAACCTACCCGGGAACAATGCGGGCCGCATTATAAGTCCCCCTATTTGGTCTTGCTCCAGGTGGGGTTTACCCTGCCACTACTGTTACCAGCAGCGCGGTGCGCTCTTACCGCACCATTTCACCCTTACCTGCGAGGCAGGCGGTATATTTTCTGTGGCACTGGCCGTGGACTCACGCCCCCCAGGCGTTACCTGGCACCTTGCCCTGTGGAGCCCGGACTTTCCTCCCTGAGATCAATTGGTTACCCATTTAGTCTCAGCGCGATTGCATAGCCAGCTCCCACCGCCTGTCATTATAACACCAGATCAAAAGAACATCTGATGCGATATCATAAATCCTTGATATTGCCTTCTCTGAATGCCGTCACCCAGTACGTGAACCTTCCCAGCGCCTGATTTATCCGGTGGTCCCGGTTCAGCCAACCTATACATGGGCTTCTGCGTACACCTAGCTCTTTGCGCATCTGACGCAAAACGATATGGGCCGGTTCGAGCCTTAAGCCTGATCGTAGTGCATCCAGCGCACGGGTGCGGTTACCTTCAAGAACCTCAACCCTTGCCAGGTTTAAAAAAACATCGGCGTGCTGCTGCTCAAAATGAGCCGCCAAACGACACTGTCTCAAGCCATTTGGGTTGCCCAGCCGCGCATTTACCAATCCGTGGTATGAAGCGTACAATGAAGAATATTCATCATCAATTGAATGTTTAATGGCCAGCCGAAAAGCTGCCAGAGCTGCCAGTAGTTCTTCAGCCTTGAGTTGATTCAGGCCTTCCAGAAAATCCGGACACAGGCCATCTTTGTGGGTATCAAAAATTATTGCTGCCACGATTGCATCTCCATTGCATTGCGAAAGTAAATTTTTACATGATTATGATCGCTAAGACAATGTTTTTATTAACTCTATTATCTTAATAATAGCATGGAAATAATGATCTTTATGCACTGTTTTCAATGCTTCACAGACCCGGCCTGATGGAAGCTGTCTGGATAAATCCCGGACAGAAGCTCATCTGTTCGTAACTCACTCCTTGTTGCGCAGTCGCAGTCAGCGGGTTCGGCATCCTGGTCGCATTGCAAAAGGCCGCCCACTTAGGGCAAGATCACTGTTTTATCTTAACGCAGGAATCAACGATGGAAAGTACACTGTCCCGAACCGGTATGGAAGCCGCCAACGAGATCCTCAGCCGCCAGTTCGGCTATAGCGAATTTCGCCTGCATCAGAGCGATATCATCGCCGCTCTACTCGAGGGACGGGATGCGCTAACGCTGATGCCAACCGGTGGCGGGAAATCGCTCTGCTACCAAATCCCGGCCCTGCTGCGCGACGGAACAGGCGTGGTCGTTTCGCCGCTCATCGCGCTGATGCAGGATCAGGTTGATGCGTTGCAACAGCTCGGAATTCGTGCCGCGTTCCTCAACTCGAGCCAGGATGCCAATACCCGTCGTGAAACCGAGTCAGCCATGCGCCACGGCGAGCTGGATTTGCTGTACCTTGCCCCAGAGCGACTACTCACAGAATCAACCCTGCGCCTGCTGGATGAAGTACCCCTGGCACTGTTCGCGATTGATGAAGCGCATTGCGTCTCGCAGTGGGGGCATGACTTCCGTCCTGAATATCAGCAACTATCCATGTTACACCAACGCTACCCGACGGTGCCGCGTATTGCGCTGACCGCCACCGCCGATACACGCACCCGACAAGAAATCATCGACCAGCTCGACCTGCACAACGCGGCGGTGTTCATCAACAGCTTCGACCGGCCTAATATTCGCTACACACTGAACGACGGGCAGAATGCGCGCGAACAATTGTGGCGGTTTCTGGACAGCGAGCACCCCACTGACGCGGGTATTGTCTATTGTCTGTCACGCAAAAAGGTAGAAGCCACGGCCGAATGGCTGCAAGGCAAAGGACGTACCGCGCTACCCTACCACGCCGGCCTGCCAGTAGAGCTACGCCGGGATAGTCAGGCGCGTTTCCTGCGTGAAGATGGCGTGATCATCGTTGCCACCATTGCGTTCGGCATGGGCATCGACAAACCGGATGTACGCTTCGTTGCCCATCTCAATCTACCCAAAAGCATCGAGGCCTATTATCAGGAAACCGGCCGTGCCGGGCGCGATGGTGCAGCCGCCAACGCCTGGCTGGCCTACGGCCTGCAAGACGTGATCACCCTGCGACAAATGACCCAGGCCTCCGATGCCGACGAAAAATACAAACAGGTCATCCATCACAAGCTCGAGGCCATGCTTGGCCTGTGTGAGCTGACCACCTGCCGACGCCAGGCTCTGCTGGCTTACTTCGACGAACAGCTTGACCAGCCCTGCGGAAACTGCGACAACTGCCTGCTACCGCCACAAACCTGGGATGCCACCGAAACTGCCCAGAAGGCACTTTCCTGTGTCTATCGCACTGGTCAGCGCTTTGGCGTCAACTACCTGATCGATGTACTCACGGGCAAGGACGATGAACGTATCCAGCGTTTTGGCCACGACCAGCTCAGCACCTTCGGTATCGGCAAGGAACTGTCCGCCACTGAATGGCGCGGCGTATTCCGCCAGCTCATCGCACGCGCTTACCTCAGCGTGGACGTGGACGGTTATGGTGCCCTGCACCTGACCGAGGCGTGCCGCCCTCTGTTGCGTAGCGAAAGCCGGCTGGCACTACGCAAACTACGCAAGGCCGAGAAGAAAAAAGCACGATCCAGCCACGCTGCCACCACACTTCGATCCGTGGATTCACCCCTGTTCGAGGCCCTGCGCACACTGCGAACCCGGCTGGCACAGGAACAGGGCGTACCGCCCTACGTCATTTTCCACGATGCCACCTTGCAAGCCATGGCGCGCAGCCGTCCCGCCAGCGAAGCAGACCTGTTAGGGCTCACCGGTGTAGGTGAGCAGAAACTGCAGCACTACGGCAAGGCCTTTCTCGACGAGATTGCCGAACACCCATTGTCTGAACTACTCGACAACACCCTCAGCGATACCATCAACGACACCTTGCAACTTCATCTGCAAGGAAAAGATGCCGAGGCCATTGCTATGGCCCGCGACATCAAGCCCACCACCGTGTACGGCCACTTCGCTGAAGCCATAAACACCGGCCTGCTCAAACCCCGTGACGTGCTGACTCTCAGTGATGACCAGTACAGTGCAATCGTTAACGCACTGGAGCTGCTGTCACCCGACAACGACAGTCCATTGAAACCGGTCTATGAGGCACTGGAGGAAAAATACGATTACGGTATTTTGCGATGCGTACAGGCCGGAATTTAGGCAATCATCAACAGCGCAAGGCTAGCCCCCTGTATAAATCAGGGTCAACTGGGACGTTAAATCGGGTGCAACCTGTCCAACATTCCTGGACCTTGCGCCATTCCAGTTTTCATGGACAGGTATTGAGAATCGCGCCTGCAGGGTAAATTCTTTAGAAAATCTGTACCTGAAGCCAGGAACGATATCCATAAAATTACCACCCATGTTCAGTGCTGTCCCGTTAATCCCCTCATCCTGGCCTTCTCCCTGAGGGAGAAGGAATGGCTACGTTAATCGATCTGCGTGAGTTCATTCTTCAGAAGACTATTAAGCTGCTGATTTATAAGTGAATCTTTTTTCATCAAGGGCCTCCGTTGTTTTCTCGTAACCTGTAAAGTAAATGCATTCAGTCGATAAGGGCGCCACCTCATTACAGGATCTTAGTGATGTACTGAATGTCGCTACATGTTGTGGCCGTTGTTCTGATTGCGCTAATAACCTGCTGCTGCCGAACTACCCATCATGATGGCTGCTATGGCCTGAAACGCTATCAGACATACAAACATCGTTTGGGCATCTGCTCACATCTGCTTGCCTGGTAAACCGGCCCGTGCAGCAGGAACAGCCATGCTGCCAGTTGATAACTATACTTCATGAATATTTATCTGACCAAAAGAAGATCAATTCCCCATTAGCAATCTCTTCAGGTAACATTAACGCGTTACCGCTTGCTCTGTCTGTAAATCTTGTGATTACCGGCTGAGTTCTTATACCGAGCCAGTATAAATACCGGTCGAAACACAAACTCCGCCACCTGTTATTTTTAATGGATGATGGCCCCGTTATTCCATAATTCAGGATCTTTATATAACCGCTCCATTCGATCACGAACAAACGGGACCTGTGCTCGAACAAAAGTGTCTGTTAAATGCCGGCTGTCACGAAAGACTATCAAACCTTCAGCGCTAATAGCACTACAGTTCCCGCCAGGACACACCAGATCATTCAGGTCCAGCATGTACACATCAGGGAAGCGACTAATCGCCATACCGAGAAACTTCGTTACCTGTTTAACCTGTTTAATGCGGTCCCTGACCAGGCATGCCTTACTGTCAATTTGACCTTCAGCAGAGAGATTTCGAGCAACACAACCCGGACCATCAAAACCCAGAGTCGGCGTTCCGGGGATGACAAAGACTGTTTTTGCGGATTTACTCAATCGTTCAAAAACCCTGGAACTACCTTCTACCCATTGATTTTCACTGAAATCATACGACGAGGCACTGCCTATCAAAAGAACATCAGGCTTAAGTGTGTCAAGTTCATCAAGAACAGCATTCCGCCAGTCTGTACATACTTGATAGATTTTTCCGATACGTGGGTAAAAGTAGTCTTCGTCAACCATTGCGCATGAAGATTTCGTCAGAACTATGATGCGCCAGAGCGGTTCCGGGAATATTGCTGGAACTACCGAGTACCACTGTAAACCGACACTGTCTCCGAGAAAAACGACCGTTTTCCTGGCTGTTTCCTTCCCGAACACACAAGGCTCGACTCGAGCGTTAGCATACCAGGCATCACATGACGTGCGATAAATAACCGGCATGTCCATTCTCCATTGATTGCTCAAATCAGTGGTAGTGCCAGATTGTGGAAGTTGTCGTAATCCATGATATATAGCAAGAACCGCTGTAGCCATGACAAGAAAACTGACCAATATAATGTGAAGGGGTTTGGCATGACTCCACCGCCCTTTCCAGTATGGGATTTCGATTAAACGAAAGCTCATAGCCGCAACTAACATTGATAGCAATACCATGCCTATAGTTGGGAATATTTGACCCTCAAAACCCATGGAAAAACCAAGAGTAAAAACCGGCCAATGCCAAAGATACAAAGAGTAGGATCGATCTCCCAGCCAAACCAGGCAAGGATGAGCAAGCGGCCCACCCTGACCCTTCGGTGAAATATGACCTGCTGCGATGACCAGGGCAGTACCAAATGAAGGGACAAGTGCCCAGAATCCAGGGTAGGCAAGATCACGATTAAGGACTATGGCACTACCCACGATCAAGGTCAGCCCGGCACCGAGTGTAACGTAAGTAAAGATCTTGCTGAAATTCTGCATCAGCCCGTATCTATCCGAAAAATGTCCCCGAAACATAAGATACACTATGGCTCCAAGCGAAAACTGCCAGATGCGTGACGGCATTAGGTAAAACGCCGCTAGTGGCTTGTACTCAGTCCAATAGAGAGAGAGAACAAGACTGGCTATAAATACTATTCCGAGCCCAGGAAGCATTAACCCAACTCCACACTGATTTACTCCATGCCGCAACCTTCCTACCCAGAACAACATCAGTAGTACCACTGGCCAAAGGAGATAAAACTGCTCCTCTACCCCCAACGACCATGTGTGTAAGAATAAATCCCGGTTCGCGAATTCATCGAAATAGTCGATAGTAGTAAATGCAAAATAAAGATTACTTGTCCAGGTTACGGCGAAAGGGGAAGAGGATAATTGAGCACGCGCCTCTACCCCGGACAATAACCAGACTGCCAAACCTGACGAGACACTCAGCATGAAGATCAAAGCGGGCAGTAGTCGTTTTAGCCTTCGAGCGTAGAACCGCATAAAAGCAATCCGGCCACTCTGGTTTAGCTCTAGCAGCAGAAGGCCGGTAATCAAA
>DRJJ01000299.1 GCA_011052255.1 Gammaproteobacteria bacterium
CACGCTTGACCATCGCCAGACTCTTGATCACCGGCGGCAGACGCAAATCATCAATTTTCGGTATCTTGGTTTCAATGCGCCGCAGCACCATACCGGCAAAGTTACGCTGCACAAATGCACTAACGCGGAAGCGCCCTATGCCAGAAGCGGAAATAGCAAAATTACATTCATTGTGTTCCTGAAAGTCTTTTCGCTGCGGTTCGCTCATCACACTCCAGACCATATCTCTGGCATGCTCCGGCGTAAGCGTTGATTGCGATACCGGCGAGATGCGGCCATTGATTTTCATCGATGGCGCTACGCCTGCTGTAATAAACAGATCCGAGGCGCCTTTACTCACCATCAGTTTGAGCAGTGCGTTAAATTCCATAAGTCAATCTCCATGGTGTCTTGTAACACCATCCTGTAATGCTCAATTGAATATATCCTTGTTGACGGCCTTGGCCTGAGCGTCCTGACGACTGATCATGCCGCGCGCCACCAGATCCTGCAGATGCTGATCCAGCGTTTGCATACCCAGTGACTGGCCGGTCTGAATAGCGGAGTACATCTGCGCTACCTTGTCTTCACGTATCAGGTTACGTATCGCTGCTGTACCGACCATGATCTCCCATGCTGCGGTACGGCCTCCACCGATTTTTTTCATCAACGACTGTGCAATCACCGCACGTAGCGATTCCGATAACATCGAGCGTACCATGCTTTTTTCACCGGCCGGAAATACGTCAATAATACGGTCAATGGTCTTGGCCGCCGAACTGGTATGCAGCGTACCAAACACGAGATGGCCGGTTTCGGCCGCGGTCAGAGCCAGACGTATGGTCTCGAGATCACGCAACTCACCCACCAGAATAATGTCCGGGTCTTCACGCAAGGCTGAACGCAGCGCTTCACTGAAGCCGAGCGTATCGCGGCCGACTTCACGCTGGTTGACCAGACATTTCTTGCTCTGATGTACAAATTCAATCGGGTCTTCAATGGTCAGGATATGCGCAAAATCATTTTCATTCTTGTAATTGACCATCGCGGCCAGCGTGGTCGATTTACCCGAACCGGTTGGCCCGGTCACCAGTACCAGACCACGCAGGTTATCGGAGATCTTTTCGAACACCTTCGGACAGCCGAGGTCTTCCAGGGTAAGGATATTGGATGGAATGGTACGAAATACAGCAGCCGGGCCACGGTTATGATTAAAGACATTGACACGAAAACGCGCCAGCCCCGGTATCTCGAACGAAAAATCGGTTTCCAGGAATTCTTCAAAGTCCTTACGCTGCTTGTCGCTCATGATGTCATAGATCAGGCTGTGCACGATTTTATCGTCCAGCGCAGGCACATTAATCCGCCGTATGTCTCCATCTACCCTGATCATCGGCGGCAAGCCAGATGACAAGTGTAAATCCGAGGCATTGTTCTTGACAGAAAATGCAAGTAGTTCAGCAATATCCATATACTTCCCCTGACCTTATTATATTATTTCAGCTTATCGGAAACCGGGCGTAAAAACTTGAGGATGGTTTCCGTATGCCGCAGCCACAGCTGGTATGATGCGCATAGGATTACCCCTTGAGGGATTGCATCCCGTGTTCATCTGCCCTGCATACTGATAATACTGCATTTACAATATGAGAATCAGATGTTTATATCAAAACGTTTACAATGAGTATAGCCTGTCACCATGTCCAGCACCATTGAAACTGCCAAGTTACGTTTGCAGCAGGCGCATACACGTATCACCGCGGCTGCCGAGGCAGCAGGGCGACCACTTGAAGACATCAGGCTGATTGTAGTCAGCAAAACACGGCCGGTTGCTGATCTACTGGCGCTACAGGCTGCCGGGCAAAACTGCTTTGGTGAAAGCTATCTGCAGGAGGCACTGGTCAAAATCGAGGCCATGCACAACCCGCTGCCGGAATGGCATTTTATCGGCCCGATCCAGTCCAACAAGACACGCGCAATTGCCGAATCATTCGGCTGGGTTCACAGTGTCAGCCGCGCCAGTATCATCAAACGACTGAACCAGCAGCGCCCGGCGCATCTGCCGCCGCTGAACATATGCCTGCAGGTCAATATCAGCGCTGAAGCCGCTAAATCCGGCTGCAGCCCGCAACAATTACCCAATCTGGCACAGCGGGTCAGGGACGCTGATCACCTGCGTCTGCGTGGCCTAATGGCCGTTCCGGTCGCATCTGACCAGATTTCTGTCCAGCGCCGGTCATTTCGCCAACTCCGTGAACTATATGATCAGCTACAGACAACGCATGGGCCGCTGGATACCCTGTCCATGGGTATGAGTAACGACCTTGAGGCCGCAATTTTAGAAGGTGCCACTCACCTGCGCATTGGCACCGCCATCTTCGGCCCTCGCCACACCAACCAGGATTAAACAGCAAACAGGTCTGGAACAAGTACCTCGGCCGTGACACACTACAACGATAGTAAAACCACAAAACGGACAGCAACATGCAGCACCCAAAAATTACCTTTATCGGTGGTGGCAACATGTGCGCCAGCCTGCTCGGCGGACTGATTACCGATGGCTGGCCCTCCAGCCATTTACACGCGGTCGAGCCAGACACGACGCGCCGAGACGCGCTGCAAACGCGCTTTAACATACAGGTCAGCCCGGAAGCTGACAACGCTGCACAACAAGCTGCAGTAGTCGTGCTGGCGGTCAAGCCACAGGTCATGCAAAGCGTCTGCGTGACGCTCGCCGAATCAGTACAGCAGCACAAGCCACTGATCATCTCTATTGCCGCAGGTATCCATCTGGATGACATCGAACGCTGGCTCGGTGGCAATCTGGCTATCGTACGCAGCATGCCCAATACACCCGCACTGCTGCAAAGCGGTGCTACTGCACTGTATGCCAACACCCGGGTAGACAATGATCAGAAACAGACAGCAGAGACTATTCTGCGCGCAGTCGGCCTCACACTGTGGCTGGATGACGAGCACATGCTGGACGCAGTAACCGCCCTGTCGGGCAGCGGCCCGGCTTATTTCTTCCTGATGATGGAGGCCATGCAGGACGCCGCGATCAAGCTAGGGCTGGATCCACAACAGGCTCGCCTGCTAACACTGCAAACCGCCTTCGGTGCGGCCAAAATGGCATTGGAAAGCGACCAGGATGCAGCAGAATTACGCCACCGCGTGACCTCGCCTGGCGGCACCACCGAAAGCGCAATCTCGGTTTTTGAATCTGGCAACTACCAGCAGCTGGTCGAACAGGCCATGACCGCCGCGCGTGACCGCGCTACCGAACTGGCCAACATACTGGGGCGTGACGCATGACAGGATACTTCCCCACAGCCGGCGCATTTCTGATCACCTTCGTGTTCGGTTTTTATATCCTGTCGATCATGTTGCGTTTTCTGTTACAGGCCGTACGCGCTGATTTCTACAACCCGCTGTCACAGTTTCTGGTCAAAATAACCAACCCGCCACTACGACCACTACGCCGCCTTATCCCTGGGCTGGGTGGGCTCGATATGGCGGCGGTTGTGCTGATGCTGGCCCTGCAAATGCTGGAGATGTTTATACTGGCCTGGCTGGCCGGTGCATCCATGCATCCATGGGTACTGTTTGTCTTCGCACTGACCGAACTGCTCAGCCTGCTACTGTATGTTTTCCTGTTTGGCATCCTGATACTGGTAGTGGTCAGCTGGATTGCACCGCATGCCCACAACCCTATTACCGGACTGGTGCGCCAGCTCACCGCACCCGTTATGCGGCCGATACAACGCCGCCTGCCGGTGTTCTCCGGTCTGGATTTATCCCCCTTGATTGCACTGGTGGTCCTCAACTTGTTGATCATGGCCATCCCGTATCTACGCGCTTCTTTAATCTCCCTGATGTAATACTGCGTTGCTGATGCCTGACAGGAAATGTTAACCAGTTCACAGTTTGCCTCACCGGTTCGGCTATAAAGTCCCTATTGCAGGCAACATGTGCTCATTCAAACTATGGTAATTGTTTGAATAGCAAAGCAATCACACATAATAAATGATAAACCCAAGGT
Source organism: Gammaproteobacteria bacterium (assembly GCA_011052255.1). Classification (GTDB taxonomy): domain Bacteria; phylum Pseudomonadota; class Gammaproteobacteria; order DRJJ01; family DRJJ01; genus DRJJ01. The sequence continues at coordinate 4,022 of DRJJ01000299.1, forward strand.
TAAGATTTTCTCTCGGCAGTCGATAACCTTGTAAATATTACGCGCTTTAAACAAGAAAAGCGGGCTAAGCCCGTTGCCCGTAAGTATTGATGCTGAAACAAATAACCGGTTACGTGTGGGGAACACGACATGATGGCTGAAAATCATCTACAGCGGCACATACAGGCTTACGACCATTGGAAAACCAGCCTGATTAATGCCATACAATCCTTCCAGGACTGGATGGATGAGCAGGATCTTGTCAGCAACAGCGAAAACAGCCTGCGCATCTTTGAAACCATGGAATCCCTGCGCACCGACAAACTGAAAATCGCGTTTGTGGCCGAGTTCTCACGCGGCAAGACCGAACTGATTAATGCCATTTTTTTCGCCGACTTCAAGCGCCGCCTGTTACCTTCTGATGCCGGCCGCACCACCATGTGCCCAACCGAGCTGTTCTATGACGACGACGAGGACAAGGCCTATATTCGCCTGCTACCCATAGAAACACGAATAGAAGAGCGCAGCATCGCGGATTACCGCGGTGAACCAATACACTGGACTACTATCAAGCTGGATACCAACAACCCCGAACAAATGGAGCACGCACTGAGCGAAGTCATGCACGCCAAAACAGTCAGTGTTAATCGCGCCATCGAGCTGGGGCTGTATAGCGAAGAAATGTTTCCACATCATAAACACAGTGACCGCAAGGCCGAACAGGTTGAAATACCGAAGTGGCGCCATGCGTTGATCAGCTTCCCGCACCCCATGCTAAAACAGGGACTGGTGGTACTGGATACCCCGGGACTGAATGCACTGGGCAGCGAACCGGAACTGACCATGAACATGCTGCCCTCCGCACAGGCAGTGCTGTTTTTACTCGCCGCCGATACCGGGGTGACGCGCAGCGATCTTGATATATGGCAATACCATATCGATGGGGCACGACGCAGCCGTCAAAGCAAGGGTATCGCCGTTGTACTGAACAAAATAGACACACTGTGGGATGAACTACGCGGCAACCACGCGACCCAGGCCACCATCGAAAAGCAGGTGAACAAAACAGCCAGCCTGCTGGGTGTCGATAAACGTTACATCTTCCCTTTATCGGCCCAAAAGGGCCTGCTGGCAAAAATCCGTGGTGATGAAAACTTGTTGCAAAGAAGCCAGCTGCATGTGCTGGAAGATTACCTCTGCAATGAAGTCATCCCGCAGCGCGAAAGTATCTTGCGTGAAAGTGTCATCAGCGAGTTGGGCGCAATGGTAGATGAAAAACGCTCACTGCTGGAAAACCGCCTGCAAACCATTAGCAAACACCGTGATGAACTCGAAAACCTGCGCGGCAAGAATACGGATGTCATCGACCATCTGATGAAAAAAACCCGTACCGAACAAGCCGCCTATAACCGTAACGTAGAAAGCTTCCATGCGAGTCACGGCCTGCTCAAGCGTCAGGCACAAGAAACCATGCAGTCACTCAGCCTCGAGGCAATGGACCGATTGCTGGATGATTCTCGTAAAAACATGTCTGGCAGCTGGACAACGAATGGCCTCAAACGCGGCATGAAGATCTTCTTCGAAGGCGTGCAACATACCACCGCTGAAGTCAATGACAACACCGAGCAGGCACGTCGCCTGATACTGGCTATCTACAAAAAATTCCACACAGAACACGGTTTGCCGGCACTCACTCCGCGTATCTTCAGCATGAAGAAATACAATGAACAGCTAGAACTGTTACATGAAGAAGCCGAGCTGTTCCGTAAAAACCCGATCACTGCCATGACCGAGCAGAGTTTTGTGATCAAGAAATTCTTTATCAATCTGGCCAGCCAGGCACGTGGCATGTTTTTCAAGGCCAACCAGGAAGCCGAGGCATGGTTCAAGGAAGTCCTCAAACCACTGGTCAACCAGATCAAGGAACACCGAAAACTCATGGAACGTCGCCTGGTGACTTTGCGCAAGATCAACGAATCACGCGATACGCTTGAGTCTAAAATCAGTGAGCTGGATACCGAACTGGGCTCCTTACGCAAACAACTGGCAACCTTGCAGTCTATTACCGATCACATATACCAGCCTTTGCCTTCTTTTATTGAAGAACCAGATCTGCCCGGCCCTGAGGCCGCCTGAATCGATAAGCTGAGCCCTTAACCTGAACTCTTGATATGGAGCCACATTGGCTCCTGTCTTGCCAAAACCCTGCTCTGTTATTAGACTGTGGTCTGGTTTACAACAAACAGATCACGAATCCCATGCCAGATACACTACCGGTCGATTCAGTCGGCCTGGTACAGGCCGAGACCCAGCATTTCGACCAGCCACTTGCGCTCGATTGTGGGCAGCAACTCGATCAGTATGACATCGTCTATGAGACCTATGGCGAACTGAACGCACGCCACAGTAATGCCATACTCATCGGCCATGCATTGTCAGGTGACCATCATGCCGCTGGCTACCACAGCATGGATGACAACAAACCCGGCTGGTGGGATAATTTTATTGGCCCTGGCAAGCCTATCGATACCAATCACTTTTTTGTGATCTGCTGCAACAATCTGGGCGGCTGCAAGGGTACGACCGGGCCGGCCTCTATCAATCCTGCAACCGGCAAGCCCTACGGTCCCGATTTTCCGATCGTCACCGTGCGTGACTGGGTAAACAGTCAGCGTCAACTGGCCGACAGACTCGGCATCGAAGTATGGAGCGCCGTCATTGGTGGCAGTCTTGGCGGCATGCAGGTCATGCAATGGGCAATCGACTACCCGGAACGGCTGAAACATGCGCTGATCATTGCCGCTGCGCCAAAGTTATCTGCACAAAATATCGCTTTTAACGAAGTGGCAAGACAGGCCATCATGTCTGACCCTGATTTTCATGAAGGTCGATTCTACGAACATAACACCCTGCCCAGACGCGGACTGATGCTGGCACGCATGCTTGGTCATATCACTTATTTATCAGACGATGCGATGCGCGAAAAATTTGGCCGGGAATTACGTGAAGGCAAGCTGAACTATGGCTTTGATGTCGAATTCCAGGTCGAGAGCTATCTGCGTTATCAAGGCAAGTCATTCGTCGACCGGTTTGATGCCAATACCTATCTGCTGATGACCAAGGTGCTGGATTACTTCGACCCAGCGGGGGAACACAATCATGATCTGGCCGCTACCCTGAAGCACTGTAGCTGCCGCTTTCTGATTGTATCGTTTACCGGTGACTGGCGTTTTTCCCCGGCTCGATCACGCGAGATCGTCAATGCGCTGCTTAAAACGCATAAACAGATCAGTTACAGTGAAGTGGTCGCTACACTCGGACACGATGCATTTCTGGTGCCTACACCGGCCTACCACGATGCCGTGAAACAATACCTGCTGCGGGTCACTAAGGAACTCTGAGCATGCCCAAAATTCGTGCCGACCTTGACATCATTCAACGCTGGATTAAACCACGCAGCACTGTTCTGGATCTGGGCTGTGGTGACGGTACTCTGCTGAAAGAATTATCAGAACAACTGGGGGTACAGGGATATGGCCTGGAAATCGAGGCTGAAAATATTACCCGCTGCATTCAGTCAGGTATCAACGTCATTCAGTATGACCTCAATGACGGCCTGAAAGATTTTAACGCTGACGCATTTGATTACGTCATTATGACCCAGACCTTACAGGCCATAAATCGTCCTGACCTGTTACTGAAGGAAATGCTGCGTGTTGGGCGACAGGGTATTGTCACTTTTCCCAATTTCGGCCACTGGTCTGCGCGTGTGCAGTTGGCACTGGGTGGTCATATGCCGGTTACCCGTAATATACCTAACGAATGGTACAACACACCGAATACACACCTGTGCACATTGAAAGACTTTGAGGTGCTGTGCAAGGACAAAAGTATACGTATTTTACAGCGCTGCGTGGTAAATTACGCTCATCGCAGTACTGCTGCCACCCG
>DRJJ01000300.1 GCA_011052255.1 Gammaproteobacteria bacterium
CGGTTGCAGCAGCCCAGGCACAGACCGCCGGCATGATCATGCCCGAGATCCAGGTGCCGGGTAATGGCCGGCCGATGAATGCAATGGAAAGGGCAATCAGCCATACCATGACTGCATCCCTGACCATGCCAACCTTCCGTATGAGCGTCAATGCCAAACCTGGCGCACTGATCAAGGCGGCCAAGGCCAAAGGTGTTTCTGTGACCGTGGCGATTGCGAAGGCCTGTGCCGAGGCGATGTTAAAGCATCCCACTATGAACTCGTGTTATCAGCCAGTCGATAAACTGGTCGAGCGCAGCAATGTTGATATTGGCATGGCCGTATCCGCCGAGGGTGGCGGACTAGTGGTACCGGTGTTGCGGCATTGTGAGTCACGTGATCTGGAGTCCCTGAACGAAGACTGGAAAGGTCTGGTTAATCGTGCACGCAAGCGTCGTCTGAAACCGGAAGAATATGCCAACCCGACCTTCATGGTGTCCAACATGGGCATGATGGGGGTGAGCTATTTTGATGCCATCCCGACCCCGGGTACCGCTGCAATACTGGCGATATCCGCGTCCGGCCCGGAAGGCATGCCGCTGACCATGACCTCGGATCATCGCGTGGTGAATGGCGCCGAGGTCGGCCTGTACCTGAACACACTCAAGAAACTGATCGAACAGCCAGATATCTGGATGGGCCCAACCGGCCCGGCAATACCGGAAGGTGACTGGGATTACGATGTGGTCATTATTGGTGGTGGTCCGGGCGGTGAAGACTGTGCCCGTGATCTGGCCGGACATGGTATGAAAGTCGCAATGATCAATGATGCACCGTTCCCCGGTGGTGAATGCCTGTGGCGTGGTTGTATCCCGTCGAAGGCCTGGCGTGCCGCCGCTGATCGCATGCGTGACCGTGCCCATGACGAACACCTGGGCATAGAAGGCACCAACAAGGCAAAACTGAACTGGGACAAGCTGGAAGCCACGCGCCGTAACGTACTCGAAACACGTGGATCAATGGCGCTGAAGACCGACCAGGGCGTCAAGATCAAGGTCATACAGGGTTTTGCCCGTTTCGCTGACGACCATTCTGTGTTTATCGATACAGCAGGAAATAGTGAAGACCCGCATACGCGTGATGTTCCCGGTGATGGTACACAGGGCGAACGCATCAGCTTTGGCTGTGCCGTAATAGCAACCGGTGCGCCGCCGTTTATCCCGCCGATACCGGGTGCAGAAGAAGGCGTTGCGAATGGCAGTGTACTGACATCGGATACCGTCTGGACACTGGAGCAGCCACCGAAACGGCTGGGTGTGATCGGTGGCGGCGCAATCGGTCTGGAGATGGCACAGATCTTCCAGGACTTTGGTGCCAAAGTGACCTTACTGGAAGCACAAGATCGAATCCTGGCTGAAGTCGAACCCGAGATTGCCAAACAGCTCACCGCTGTATTACAGGATGAGCCACGCCTGACTGTGATCACCTCGGCCAAACTCAAATCCATCAAGGGCAAGCCCGGTGCGGTCAAACTGGCCTATGAAGATGCTGATGGCAAGAGCCGCACGACTACGGTCGACTATCTCGTTATGGCTACCGGTAAGCGACCGGTACTGGAGCCACTGCATCTGGACAAGGCGGGTGTGGCCAGTGAACGCAGCATTATCACGGCTGACAGCCGCTGTCGTACCAGTGTGCCGCATATCTTTGCTGTCGGTGATGTGATCGGTGGACTGATGCTGGCGCATACCGCCGGGCAACAGGGCCGGGTTGCTGCAGCGACCATTATTGGTGAAGACATGCAGTACGACCAGAGCAAGGACTGCGGTGTGATCTTCACCCGTCCACAGGCGGCCTTCGTCGGCCTGTCTGTCGAGCAGGCCAAGGCCAGGGGTGTTGATGCGGTAGAGGTGAAAATGCCAATGAGCATCGATGCCAAGGCGATGATCAATAACGAACTGCATGGCATGATCAAGATCGTGGTTGATAAGGCCAGCCAGCGTGTGATTGGTGTGCATTATCTGGCTGACCATGCTGATACATTGATTGGCCAGGGCGTCATGATGGTATCTGCCGGCATGACACTGGAGCAGGTCGCACATGCGATTCATCCACACCCGACCCAGACTGAAATGATGGGCGAAATGGCCAGGCGTCTGCTGTCACGTTTAAGGCGTAGCAAGAAGAGAGCCAAACCTGCCAAATAAACCGTAGTCCCTAAAGTAACCCCAAAACTATCCGATATATAGGGTATATAGGTCGATAGGTGTGGATATACTCGTGGGTTACAAAATTTTTTCTATATCAATCATTGCATTAGTGCTAGTTTCGGGCCCCGCTCAGGCGGTTTACCCGGACTATGGGCTGGATATGCAATCGGCCACCTGGGTAACCAGCAGTAATTACCTGAAGTGTGTGATGAAGCAGGACATTCCGCTATACGGCAAGGCTGAATTTATTCAGGCGGCCGGGAAACCCCTGCGTATGCGCCTGACCACCCTACAACCCGTTACACAACCATCACTGGCGAATTTCGAGTCACGTCCACCTGCCTGGAACCATGTTGCCAGTAAGCAGGATATGGGAACGGTTAGCCTGATCAAGGGTAAGGTTCCGGTTAATATGGAATCGGGCCGCAGCAAACAAGTGATCGCTGAGCTGGAAAAGGGCATGCAGCCAACACTGCGTTTTGTCGATGCTGCAGAAGGCAAGAGTCAGGTCGAGATCGCTATTAGCCCGATACGCTTTCAGGATGCGTTACAGAAATTTCGTACCTGTGTCACGCAGTTATTTCCCTATGGTTATGACCAACTGAGAAATTCAAAGGTCTATTTCCAGCCTAATGATTACTATCTGGATGAACAGGCCAAGGAAGCACTGCAAAGACTGGCGAGATACATCAAGCTCGAGAAGAATATACGTCTGATTACCGTCAACGGTTATGCCAGTGCAGAAGGCGGCCGGTTTGAAAACATGACCTTGTCAGAAAAGCGCGCCAATGTCGTTACCGAGTACCTTGCCTTATTGAAAGTCCCAGCTAAATTGGTTAAAAAACGTTTCTACGGCGATCGCAAAATGGTCGCCAGTAACAAGACCAAAAAGGGGCGCGCACTGAATCGCCGCGTAGAAATAAAACTGGAAAAACCTTTCTGAGTAGTCCTGCCGACATGGCTACTGCTGTGTTCCATCCTCAAAACTCCCGTTGGTGCCGCTAAACCGGTATAATTCCCACGCATACAATGGTGGGAGTAATTTTCGATGTCAGATAACAAGATCAGCAAGGTAGTACTGGCCTATTCCGGTGGCCTGGATACATCCATTATTCTGAAGTGGCTGGTTGATGTCTATGATTGCGAGGTGGTTACCTTTACTGCCGATATCGGGCAGGGCGAAGAGGTCGAACCGGCACGCGCGAAGGCCGAGGCCATGGGCGTAAAGGAAATTTATATCGAGGACCTGCGTGAAGAATATGCCAGTAACTACGTGTTTCCAATGTTCCGCGCCAATGCGATTTATGAAGGTGAGTATCTGCTGGGCACCTCCATTGCACGACCATTGATTGCCAGACGTCTGGTCGAGATTGCGCGTGATACCGATGCCGATGCAATATCGCACGGCGCAACCGGCAAAGGTAACGATCAGGTGCGCTTTGAACTCGGTGCCTATGCGCTGGAACCGGATATCAAGGTGATTGCACCCTGGCGAGAATGGGACCTGAACTCGCGCGAGAAACTGATGGCCTATGCCGAACAACATGACATCCCGGTTGATTTCAAAAAAGGCAAAAAATCCCCATACTCAATGGATGCCAACCTGCTGCATATTTCCTATGAAGGCGGCATTCTGGAAGACCCGTGGGCCGAGCCGGAAGATTCCATGTGGCGCTGGAGTGTGTCGCCGGAAACGGCACCGGATACAGCTACCTATATTGAACTGAGCTATGAAAAGGGTGACATAATCGCGATTGATGGCAAGACCATGAGTCCGGCACAGGTTATGGAGTACCTGAACAAGGTCGGCGGCGACAACGGCATTGGCCGTGATGATATTGTTGAAAACCGTTATGTCGGTATGAAGTCACGCGGTTGCTACGAAACACCGGCCGGTACCATCATGCTAAAAGGTCACCGTGCGATGGAGTCTCTAACGCTGGATCGCGAAGCGACACACCTGAAAGATGAGCTGATGCCGCGTTATGCGACATTGATCTACAATGGATACTGGTGGAGCCCGGAGCGCGAGATGCTGCAGGAGTTGATTGATGTCTCGCAGAAAACCGTTAACGGTAAGGTGCGTCTGAAATTATATAAAGGCAATGTGGCAGTGGTCGGACGTGCATCTGAAACCGACAGTCTGTTTGACGAGCGCATTGCTACCTTTGAAGATGATGAAGGTGCGTATGATCAGAAAGATGCTGAAGGCTTTATCAAGCTTAATGCGTTACGGTTACGGATTGGGGCGAAGCGTAAGCGCTAAGTGATATGTTAATCCTTTCGTCCCTTCTCCCTTAGGGAAAAGGTTAGGATGAGGGGATATAAAAGCAAAAAGCATTAAATTTATCCCCTCACCCTAACCCTCTCCCTGAAGGAGAGGGGATCTGCATTTCAAGGAGAATATCATGCGCTTGTTACACACCATGTTACGCGTCGGTGATTTACAAAAATCCATAGATTTTTATACGCAAACCCTTGGCATGAAATTACTGCGCCAGAAGGATTACCCGGACGGTAAATTTACCCTGGCATTTATCGGCTATGGGGATGAGTCAGAGCAAACGGTTATTGAATTGACACATAACTGGGATACTTCCGCTTACTCACTCGGTGATGGTTTTGGCCATATCGCAATCGAAGTTGATGATGTCTATAAGACGACAAATGCAATACGTGAGCGTGGTGGTAAAATCATCCGCGATGCCGGGCCCATGAATGCCGGCACAACAATTATTGCCTTTGTAGCCGATCCGGACGGATACGAAATAGAGTTGATTGGCAAGAAATAACCTAACAAACCCTGTCGCGCCCTTGCTCTTTGGCGCTGTAGAGTTGTTTGTCTGCAGCTGTAATCAGCTTGTCAATCGTCATATCTGCCTTGTCAGTATGAGCAACACCCAGGCTGACCGTTATAAAAAGGGTGTCGCTGCCTGCCTGTATACAGAGTTCTGAAATTTTCTTTCGAAACCTTTCTGCGATGGATTTCGCCGTGTCCAGACGGGTCTCGGGCAGGAAAAGAACAAATTCTTCTCCGCCCCATCGAGCCAGAACATCACCCGCACGTATTTCATTTTTAAGCATAGTGGCCAGACTGATCAGCACCCTGTCGCCATGTGCATGGCCATAGGTGTCATTGATGCGCTTAAACCGGTCAATGTCCAGCAGAATGATAGACATATCATGTTTGTGGCGCTGGCCGGTACTCCATATTGGCCTGACAAACTGGTAAAAAGCACGACGATTATTTATTTCCGTTAGTGGGTCAACCTTGGCCAGTTTTTCTGCCTGTATCTTCCCCTGTCGGCTTATACGGAACTGATCGGCAAGCGCCATAGCCAGCAGGATGGCATCTATCATCATGCCAATATCAATCGCACGGTAGGCAAGAATGCTGTAAGGCATGATTCCCCAGACTACCAGTGCCGTCACAGACGAGGTGCTTACATGGGTAATGGATGCAGCCAGAAAGTATTTTGCAGATTTATTACCGGCATAAAGCGATATGGCGCCAAGAAAAACCATGCTTGCTGAAAACACAAAGATAAAAAAGAACGCAAGCAACAGGGCGGCCAGATGACTGCCACTGACGACTGCCAATACCTGCATGGCAGCAAAGCCTGCGCTACCATAGATTACGGTACGATGAAGCCGTGGAAAATATTTTTTTGTGTTGAGAAAACGTGTCGCAAACAGCAGTCCGCTGATCGCAAATGCCATCATTAAAACCGGATTAGACCATAACTGCCATCGCGGAGAATCTGGCCATAGCCACATGAATCCATGCCCGGTATAGGAAATATTTGTAATCAGAAAGAAGGTCAGATAGAACGAGTAATACAGGTAACGCGAGCTTTTCAGACTAAAGAAAAGCATCAGGTTGTAGGCCAGTAATACAAAAATACCGCCATATAGAAAACCATAGCTATAGGCTTCAAGCATTTGCCTATCAACAAATGCATCGATGCTGCTCAGATAGACAGGCAGAACCATCGGGTCGGGTGTTGCGGTGCGGATATACAGCGTGGTCGTACCGGGTTGAAACACATGGTCGAAGATAAAAAATCGATTTTCTAAAGGACGCACGGAGAACGGTTGCGCATCGCCAGTATGATAACTCTGCGCTACCTGATTATTGCGTAGAAAGTAAACATCGATTTTGTCGATCCATGAATTCTTGATCATCAGGCGTTTGCTAACAGTTGAGTTAGTTCGGTTGCGGATGTCGAATCTGAGCCACACGGCTTTTGAACCGATGCCAAAACTCAGAAAGGCCTCTTTTGAACGGGTGAAGTGCTCATCTGAAAATGCGTTGATGGCATCCTTCAGCGATAAGGGTGAGGTTGTTTCTTTAAGGAAGTAAGCATAATGACCGATGGGTTCATTATTATTACTCGCTACATCCAGCGGCTCTGATCTGGCGGACAGGCTATAGGAGATAGCTGACGAGGCAGCAATGAGGATCAGCAAGTATTTCATTTGGCATCAATAATACATATAAAACAAGTGGTTATAGAAGCGACCTGATTGGAAAATAGATATCAGGAGCAGCCCAGCAACTGGCTGCGTGCCGTATTACTGATGTGTTAAAGGATACACCTTCCGGTTTCTTATTAACATGGTTTTACAGAAAGCAGGTGATGCCTGTTTTCTGTAAATGAAGGTCGTTTTATATCGTAGGATGTGGTTGCCTCGACCCGATACGGGTGAGGGACTCATGATGAACCCGACAGGGATTCTATGAGACATCACAATTGCCCTGAACCGCCGGTACGACGGTTAGGGTATCCATAATGAACCAGTAAGGTTCTATGGTGCAACCCTTCGGGGTACTGTGAGGCAGCATGAACCGCATCGCATGCGACTAGTCCTTGTTCATGAAACGCCGTGCAATCCAGTAATCCGCACTGAAGTAACGTCCACCACCGATGAAGAACAGGGCCAGTAACATAATGAGATAGGTTGTGGCCATTTCAATGCCGTTGTTCAGAATGGTAATGCCACCCTGTCCGGTCAACCAGTCGTAGTTGCCGTATTCACGCAAGATACCCTTGGCGGCACTGAGTCGTTCAGATGCATCAATTGCGTCAGCGCAGTTAAACATACAGAATTTTGCATCCGCTATGGTTTGCCAGCCGTGTCCCCAGTGGACGGAAAATATCGCGACCAGCATGGTGATCATCAGCGGTATAGATATCCAGCGTACTCCCAGACCGAATACCAGCAATATTGCGCCACCGACTTCGGTCGCAGTTGCCAGGCCGGCCAGCAGGGTCGGGAAGGGTAGCCCCAGACCCCAGTCTGGGTTTCCAAACCAGCCTACAGTACCCTCAAAACCATTTACCTTGTTCATGCCCGCCATCCAGAATATAGGGGCCAGATACAGGCGCAGTGCCAGCGGGGCAAGAAAATCAAGTACACGGGTGCTATCAAGCAGCTGTTGCAGCTTTATAAACATATCTCCATCCTCGTAAGGTGTTTTTTAGTTCAGCCCTGATAAAAGGCAGTTAGCGGGCTGATTTATTTTCTGGAACCCTGGATAATTTCTTTATCACGCAGCGTTTCCAGTGTTTCGGTTCCACCGTTTATGACAACGTCCAGTTTAGGATGGTTCAATTCTTTTGCTATCTGTTGCAGGTGTTGTCGTCCGGTATGCCCAGGATGCTCGGCGATCAGTTGCACCAGACGCAGGGTGACGGTATTGATTTCCATGAAGCCGATTTCATCCAATCGGTCGCGGTATACGATGATACAGGTTGGTTGCTCAGGCGGGTTATCGGGTTGATAGTCGGATTTAATGTGCTGAACATCAAACTGGTATTGCAGCGGCATCGCGAGTGGCGACAGCACCGGGATGCCATCGAGCAAGTTACCTGTCAGGTTAACATTGGTATCGTCTATTTCTTCTTCGGCGATGCTGATGGCTGTTTCGACCCATTCATAATGCGCCAGTTCTTTCAGAAAGGGCGGGTCCTGCGGGTTATCACGTTCTGATTCCAGATAGTGGCGAAACTCCTGAGCGATTTCCAGAAACAGCGGTGTCTTGCAGTGATGGCTGCTAAAGAAGCATCTTACCAGGCTGTGCCAGTCCTGATCTGAATACAGGCTGCGTATGACCGGAAATCCGCCTGAAATAAAACCTTCGACATTGTTGTAGAACAGTTCGCTGTATATAGCCATACGCCGTGATTCAACATCATCCGGGCGTGGTGCATTTTCCGGGTCACGGATATGTGCGGCAAACTCATACTGCTTGCGTATGAATTCGGGTTGTTTATCGCTGGGTAAGCTGGTGTTCGTTGACATCGTCAGTTGTCCATTTTTGCTGGTAGCGAATGATCGTGTCGACTTCACCCAGTAGCTCAGCCAGGGGGGGGATGTTGAAATCACGTTCCAGCAGAGTGGGCACTACACCACAGTGATCGTATGCGGTATCAAGCAAGGCCCATACCGGGTCGATAATATCGGCGCCATGCGTGTCAACACGCAGGTCTTCAGCCTCATCGAAATGACCGGCAATGTGTATGTAGCTGACTCGCTCAGCTGGCAAGCCACGCAGGTATCCTTCGGCGTTATAGCGGTGGTTGATGCTGTTGACGTAGATATTGTTTACGTCCATTAGCAGGTCACAGTCAGCTTCCTTGAGCACGGCATTAATAAAGTCAATTTCTTTCATTTCCTGACCGGGCGCGGCGTAATAGGAAATATTTTCCATCGTAATGCGTTGTTCGAGGATGTCCTGTACCTGTTTGATACGAGACGCAACATGGTGCACCGCCTCTTCGGTAAACGGGATTGGCATCAGGTCATACAGGTGGCCTTCATCACTGCAGTAGCTGAGATGCTCAGAATAGAATTTAATGTCATGGGTTTTCAGAAAGATTTTTAATTCCTTCAGGAAATCCACGTCCAGTGGGGCCGGGCTGCCAATAGATAGTGACAGACCGTGGCAGATAAACGGATATTGCTCGGTGAATTTACGAAACTGCTTGCCCAGGCTGCCACCTACACGCATCCAGTTCTCCGGTGCGATTTCCATGAAACCAATCTGGTTGGCTGGCTGCTCGGCCAGCGAACCCATCAGGGTTCGCCTCAGGCCGAGGCCGGCGCCATGAACAGCATAATGCTTTGTGTTCATTTTATACGGTGCTTATTTCTTGTTGCCACCGCATTTACCTTCACCGCACTTACCTTCCATTTTCTTCATGCTGCCTTTTTTGGTATCGGCGCTTTTCATGGAGCCACCGCACTTGCCTTCACCACATTTACCTTCCATTTTCTTCATGTCAGCTTTTTTCGTTCCGCTGCCACACTTGCCTTCCATTTTCTTCATGTCGCCTTTTTTCATATTGCCACCACATTTACCTTCCATTTTCTTCATATCGGCCTTATTCATGCTGCCGCCGCACTTGCCTTCTTTCTTCTTCATGTCGCCGCCGCATTTACCTTCCATCTTTTTGGTGCCTTCTTTTGACATGCTGCCACCACATTTACCTTCTTTATCTTTGGCAGCCAGTACCATGTAACCGTCTGACATGTTGGTGGCTGCAAAAGGTGTTTGATCGGCATGGGCTGCGGTGGACAACCCTGCGGTCATGCTGGTTACGAATGCTGCACCAACTGCTGCAGCCAGGGGTTTCTGGTTCGGGGTAATAGGCATGGTAAATCTCTCCAAATGTTTTTATTAAATAAAATTGCGTGTAAAACTACTGTTTGAGCAGCCTGTAAGCCTGTGAAAGCTACCAGAAGGTCAAACTGTATGCAATATGACAGAGTCTTAACTGTGAAGTTTCACGAAATGTTAAAAAATTAACCCGTAATTAACAATGGGTAATATTTGACCAGCCTGATTACTGTAATTTTTCCAGACATTCTTTATATTGATTTTCATCGGGCCCGCCCGGGCTGTGCTGGCCTTGCCATAGCGCCTCTGCAAGGCAATCAATCATTAAATGTTGCACCAGATGTTCATTCTGATGCTTGTTCAGGAGCTTGTTATAAATAGCTGCTATTCCGTCAGGCCTGTTAGTCTGGACTTGTTCTAATAGTGCGATGTGAAGACCCATATGTAAAAACGGGTTGTGTTGGTCTGTTGCGGTGGTGCTGTCATCCTCTTCCTGCCCCAGGGCCTCGATGGTTTGATGATATTCCGGATGCATAACAATGATATCGGCCAGCAGGCTTTCCAGTGGTTCCAGCACCTCACCGGAGCGGTGTTTTTCCCACGCCCGGTAATATTGCATACGTAGCTGCTCTTGATCCTGACTGACCATATTGTTTATTCCGTTTTTTGCCGGTATTCACACAGGTCTTCAATGATACAGGAACCACAACGAGGTTTGCGGGCGATACAGGTGTAGCGTCCATGCAGTATCAGCCAGTGATGTGCATCGTGAATGTATTCTTCAGGTATTACTTTTAGAAGTTTTTTCTCTACCAGGTCAACCGTCTTGCCCGGGGCCAGTCCGATACGGTTGGAAATACGGAAGATATGGGTATCTACCGCGATAGTCGGGTGACCAAAAGCGGTGTTCAGAATGACGTTGGCGGTTTTGCGCCCAACCCCGGGTAAGGCCTGCAGGGCTGTGCGATCATCTGGCACCTTGCCCTGGTGCCGTTCAACCAGCATGGCGCAGGTTTTGATGACGTTTTTTGCCTTGGTGTTATACAGGCCGATGGTTTTAATGTACTGCTTTAGCCCATCTTCCCCGAGCCTGAGCATGGCGGCAGGTGTTTTGACTTTTTTAAACAGACCTTTGCAGGCCTTGTTAACGCCCACATCAGTGGATTGAGCAGAAAGCATGACGGCTACCAGTAGCTGAAAGGTGTTCTGGTAGTGTAACTCGGTTGTCGGCTCGGGGTTGGCTGCTTGCAGGCGCGCGAAAATTTCCTGCCGTTTACTGGCGTTCATGAATAAGTGTACTCAGGCCTGGCTGGGGCTGCTAACGACTTGTGTTTGAGACAGGATTTCTTTGGCGGCCATGCGTCGATCAATAACATTTTTTACGGCAATCATCAGACCCAGGCCAATAAAAGCGCCGGGTGGCAGGATGGCAAGTAGAAAAACATCATGCGTCTCACTGAATTGCACAGTGATGTTGCGGGCGGCCTCGCCGAACATGATATGTGCCTGCGCCAGTATGGTGCCCATACCAATCAGTTCACGCATACCACCGAGTACCACCAGTACTGCCGTAAAACCCAAACCCATAAACAGGCCATCGGTGGCTGCATTGAGTGGAGTCGTTTTAGATGCAAAGGCCTCGGCCCGGCCAATGATCGCGCAATTGGTGACAATAAGAGGGATGAAGATTCCCAGTATCTTGTACAGGTCATAAAAGTAAGCCTGCATCGCCAGTTCAACCGCAGTGACATATGACGCGATAATCAGTACATAAACCGCAATACGAACCTCGGATCGAACCAGGTTGCGGATGAGTGAAACGGTGATATTGGAGGCCATCATGACCAGCAAGGTGGCCAACCCCAGCCCCAGCCCATTGACCAGCGTACCGGTAACGGCCAGTAACGGGCACAGGCCGAGCAGTTGCACCAGACCGGGGTTGTTATCCCACAGGCCATCCCGGGCAATTTTAGCTAAGCCGTTATTCATGGTTGCATGGTCTCTTGTTGTGCATCAGCTGGTTTCTGGCCTGGTTTGATGTCGGGTATTGGTCTCATGTCTGGCATAGGCTCTGGCATAGGACGGAACAGCAGTTCGCGGTTTTGTTTGAAGTATACCAGACTGTTGTAAACTGCCTTAACTACCGCCCTCGGGGTAATGGTTGCCCCGGTAAACTGGTCGAACTCGCCACCGTCGCGCTTGACCTTCCAGCTGCTCTTTTGTGGTTTTAGCAGTGATTTGCCCCTGAAACCGAGTATCCAGTCAGATTTTTGTTCATCGATTGAATCACCCAGCCCCGGTGTTTCGATATGTCGGACAACACGCACTCCAGCCAGGCTGCCATCCTGATAAATTCCTACCAGCAGGTGGATATTGCCATTATAACCACCGGGTGCAACGGAGGCGATGACTGCAGCAACCGGTTTCCCCTGTTTGCGCGCGCGGTATACCGGTATCGGTTTGTCGCTGCCCAGTAATGTTGGGTTGTTGACCATCACGACATCGGTAAAGATATCATTGTCATGCTCATCCGGCATGATAATACTGTGCAGGTTACGCAGCAGAGCCATGCGCTGATTGGTTTTTATTTTCTCGCGGGTTGCATCATAAGTAAATGACACCAGCGCGGTGCCGATGATCGCAAACAGGCTGAGTATAATGGCAGAGATGATGGTGTTACGCATGATCAGTCATCTTCCGGGTAGCCGAATACGCGTGGCTGGGTGTAGTAGTCTATGGTTGGCACGGCCATGTTCATCAGGATAACGGCAAAGGCAATGCCGTCCGGGTAGCCGCCCC
>DRJJ01000301.1 GCA_011052255.1 Gammaproteobacteria bacterium
TAACGAGCCGCTGGTTGATAATCAACGTTACACCTATCATGTCGAACACGGGCCAGTCAGTATTATTGATCCTGATGACACGGCTCCCGTCGTACATGGCTCTACACTCAGGGCCCTGCATGAAGAAGAGCTTGTTGATGAGCAATCCTTGCGTGAAGCCAGGCGCTTAATGCGTTATGTTTTACAGCATTATCTGGGAAATTACGAACTGAAGAGCAGGTCTCTTCTTGATACGGCCTTGTAACAGAGAGAGATATGACTAATCTGGACCAGAATCTGCCATTATTACTTGGTGTGAATATTGACCATGTTGCAACCTTGCGACAATCCCGCGGAACGGTATATCCAGATCCGGTTCAGGCAGCTCTGGAGGCTGAACAAGCGGGTGCTGATGCGATCACCTTGCATTTACGTGAGGATCGTCGTCATATTCAGGAGCGTGATGTCAGAATGATTGCAGATGTTTTGACTACGCGCATGAATCTCGAAATGGCTGTCACAGATGACATGCTGGAGTTTGCCGAACAACTACGACCAGCGGAGTGTTGCCTGGTTCCTGAGCGCAGGGAAGAGCTGACCACAGAAGGCGGGCTGGACGTAGCCGGACAGGAAGCACGAATACGAGAGGCTTGTATACGACTGACAGCGGTCGGCACTCGTGTTTCGCTCTTTATTGATGCTGATCCATATCAGGTCGAGGCGGCAGCCAATGCAGGAGCGCCGGTGGTCGAGATTCACACCGGACATTATGCCGATGCTGTAGACACCGGGCAGCGCGCTCAGGAGTATTCGCGTATCCTTAAAGCAGTGGAGGCAGGTGTGGCCAATGGTCTGTATGTTAATGCAGGTCATGGTCTGCACTACCATAATGTAGAAGATATAGCACGTATCAAGGCGATACGAGAATTGAATATCGGGCACGCAATTATTGCCAGAGCAACTTTTACCGGACTACAGGAAGCGGTACGTGAGATGAAAAAGTTGATGCGGGAAGCGCGATTGTCGCTTTGATGGAGCCGTTAACGGGTACGCTCGCTAACGAAATCTTCTATACTCTGGTTAAGTCTTTCAATATATCGAATTACATCATCCAGATGATTCATATGGACAGATTTTTCCAGCTTCGCAGCTAACCCACGTATAGGTTCAATCGCACAATGCGCAGCAGCGCCATGTAGCTTGTGTGCTTCTGACTCCAGTTCTTCCAGATTATCATTAATAAAGGCATTGTTGATATCTGTCTGCATGTTTGGTAAGTCATCTACGAACATATCAAATAATTCACTGGCAAGTTCCTGGCTGCCGCCAGCAATTTGCAGTGCCTCTGTATTGGTGTCGATTGATGCTGAGGCATTGGCTGGGGCGTGCGAAAACTCAGTCGTATTCACTGTGCCATAACGGCTGTCTGTCAGCCATTTGTGGATTACTTCAAACAGTGCAATTTCCTTGAATGGTTTTATCAGGATATCATCAATGCCCTGGCGAGCCAGCTTGCTAATATCATCTTCCATGGCATTGGCAGTAAGAGCAACGACAGGAGTGCGTTTACCACCATGCTCAAGATCCCTGATTTTCTGAGCGGCTTCTATGCCTGACATAACCGGCATGTGTATATCCATTAGCACCAGATCAAATACCTGTTTCTTGAAACAATCCAGACATTGTTGGCCATCCTCAGCTTCAACTGTTGTGGCCCCTTTTTGTTTTAAGAGTGTCGTGACCAGTTTTCTATTAATTCTGTTGTCGTCAACAACCAGTATGCGCTTTCCTGACAGACGTTGCTCACAGATCAAATTGCCTTCAACGTCAGTTTCCGGTGCGGCATTCGGGCTGACAAGATACTGAATTTCATCATGGAACTGCTCAGCCCTGAATGTTTTTGGCAGGCAAAGTGATATACCCTTGTCTCTTAGTCTGCTGATGTGATAGAGGTCATGTGTACTGGCCAGTGCAACATATAAGGCTATACCACAGTCCTGAATCTCCGGCAATATTGCGTCAATTTCATCTTCCTTGAGTTGCTGCTGGCTGAGGCCTACGCAAAAAATCTGAAAGGGTCGGCCGAGCATCATTCCTTCATGTGCAACAGCACGCAAGTGATTGAGATCATCAACGACAGTGAGATTCAAATCCATCCGTTTCAGTTTGTGGTTCAGGGAAAGTCGTGATGTTTCACAGGCTTCAAACAGCAGGCAGCGTAAGGATGGGTTGAATGCAGGTGTTGAGTTCACAAAGTCATGTTTAACCCGTCCGCAGTTGAAAGTTACCCAGAAGGTAGATCCTTTGGCAAGCTGACTATCCAGCCCGATATTACCGTTCATCTGTGAGATAATTTTTTTGCAGATAACAAGACCGATTCCGGTGCCACCAAATTCACGTGTAATCGAAGTATCTGACTGACTGAAAGCCTGAAACAATTTTTTCTTGTTCTTCATGCTCAGGCCTGCGCCCGTGTCCTGTACGCTCATACGCAGGGTATAATGATCATGTTTTTCTTCTTCTGTCATGACTCGTATGGTAACGCTGCCCCGGCGTGTGAACTTGATCGCATTACTGATCAGGTTGGTTAGCACCTGTCTGATGCGAACGGGATCCCCGGTCATACGGGTAGGGACATCACTGTAATACAGCAGGGATAATTCAAGTCCGGCGTCATAGGCCATTTGCGAGAAGAAGCTCACTGTATCCTCAACCACGTCATACAGGCTAAATTCGATATGCTCAACTTTCAGGTCGCCAGTCTCAATTCGGGAATAGTCCAGAATATCGTTGAATATTGTCAGTAGTGAATAGGCAGAACCTTTTACCGTCCCGAGGTATGATCGCTGCTCTTCATTGAGTTGTGTATTGAGTAACAGGTTTACAAAGCCGATGATGCCGTTGAGTGGTGTACGGATCTCGTGACTCATATTGGCCAGGAATTCCGACTTCAGGCGGTTGGCCTCCTGTGCATCCAGTCGCGCCAGTTCCAGATCGGTATTTTTTGTTTCAAGCATGACCAGAGTTTTGCGTAACTCTTCAGTCGACACACGTATTCTGTGTTGCATTTGTTCATGGATGCTTTGCAGGGCGGCAGCCATATCATTGATACCTTTACCTAATACCCCCAGTTCATCTGGCGAACGGACTTCAACGCGTGTACCAAGATCACCCTCACCAAGTTGATGGACGGCATCTCGTAATCGCAAGACCGGTATAGTGATTTCCTTACCCATACGGGTTGCAAATACGGCTACAACAAGCAGTCCAAGAATGATAATGACGGCACTATTGATTAAAATGCCTGATTTCTGTTCCTTAAGGTGTATACGGGA
>DRJJ01000302.1 GCA_011052255.1 Gammaproteobacteria bacterium
GTGCATCATCCGGTGCGCTGACTACCACAACTGTAACATTATCAGCACCGCCGTTATCCAGTGCTGACTGGATAAGCACATCCACTTTCTGCTGCTCGGACAAGTCTCCGATCAGGGCTTCGCGTAGCTCGATCTCACCGACTTCACTGGTCAGGCCATCACTACAAAGCAAAATCTGGTGGTCACGGAAAAATACACCCTCGACATAGCCTGCATTAACTTCCTGTAAATCCGATGCGCCCAACGCCTGGGTGATTACATTTCGGTAGGGATGGGAACGCGCTTCCAGATGCGACAGTTCACCTGCGTCGATCATCTGCTGCACAAAGGAGTGGTCGCGGCTAATCTGGTAGAGACTGCCTTTGCCAACCAGGTACGCGCGACTGTCGCCCACCCAGCCAACCTCGAACCGGTCTTCCTTGAGCCTGAGCGCGACAACAGTCGAACCCATACCCGGCATACCAAGGTTCTGTTCAGCGGCGAGATGAATGATTTTGTGTGCCTGCTCAATGGCATCCTGGAGTTCATGGCCCTGACGAACCTGTTCGACAATAAAATCAACGGCGATCCGGGAAGCCACATCACCGCACTCATGGCCACCCATACCGTCAGCCACGACCCACAGGCCCATGCCCGGTTCACAGGCATAATTATCCTCATTGAATTCCCGAACGTTGCCAATGTGGTCGCCATGGCCAAACCTGATTTTATCGAGTGCTTGTGTCACTTCTACCCCAGTATTCAGTCTTGTTTCTGACACCTGGCCAGAGGAAATGTTTCATGATTCAAGCCAGTTATCGGCAATACCCTACTATTTTTAAACTTAATTAAAGTCTTTTTTGTGACCAAATTCTAGTTTCTTTGTTAATTAACAAGTCTTGCAATGCACTTCATGGCGCAAACAACATTATAAAATACCCGTATCTCATTGTTTTTTATGTTAATAACAATACCAGTATAACACAAACCCGGCCTTTTCCCAATATCCATTAGTATTTATATGTATTTTAGCCAACATCCAGCTGAGACATGCAATTATTTTTATGCATATAATCATATAATTAAACGAGAAATTTGAGATAGTAACCACGTTGAAGCCCATGGGTTTTTCCCTACTTGACCTAACGGATGCACTCGTTACCATACAAGCCCTGAACAAGATATCTGCATTGCTAATACATCATTTTACAAATACAATGCAACTTACTGAATTAAATATAAAAGCCGATATATCCAATCTCGTGATTTCTAAAAACGGAACTTGATATGCGTGATTTAAAAATACCCAAAGTACAGCAGCAGGTTACCTTGTGGGTACACCCGGAAGGTCGGGTCATTGGCAGCCTTTACCTGGCCCAGTCCAACGAGCTCTCCGAACAGCCTGCCGACCTGGTAAACCAGGAAAAAGCATTTCTGGTCGTTAATCGTGAAGACCCGAATGAATTACGTTTTTATAATCGCAACACCATCATCCGTGTAGAATATGAAGCGCATCCGGAACCCGACAGTGAAGGCAGCCACGTGATACCCTGTCAGTTGCACATGATGGACGGCTCACTGATTAACGGTGAGATACGCGAACAGATGCCGGCGGACTTTCCACGTCTGTTTGATTATCTTAATCAGCAAGACCGCCGATTTGTTAAACTGCACGTGGATGATCAAATGGTATACCTGGTCAACAAGTCATATATCAACTATGCCTCAGCCCTTTAATATCAACTGTCGACAGGCACTTCACGAAAACTAGCAACAGCTTATGGGTTTACTGGACAGTTACAAAGCAAACAAGGCGATAGCTAACCTGCTGGCAGCGCCATCCAATACCTCAAGTGAGGCCAAAATGGCCTCGCAGCGTCTCAAGGAAATTGGTCCGTCCGCCATACCAGCCCTGATCAATGCCATGGATGAGGCGGCTGAAACCGAGGACATAGAGCGACTGCTACGCGGCTTTCTGACCCGAAATACACTGCAAGACTACATACAGGCATGGAGCGAAGGGGATCGACATATCCAGGCTGCGATAACACGCATACTGAAATCCGGCCAGCAATACGATGCCAACTCCCTGCTGGATTTGCTAGAAGACCCGGACATCCCCAAAATCCAGCTCGCCGAGGTGTTAATGACTCACGTCGAGCAACTTCGGGCCAATACTATTGTCTCGCTGCTGATAAGCATGCCTTCCGGATTACGGGCACTGGCCTATCCGTTGCTGGACAAGCTGATCACTGATCAAAACACTCACGAGCTACTGCGTCTTAAATCCAGTAATGAGGCTGCATTGCGTGTTTATGTTGCCAGGTTGTTCGGCAAGTTCAACAACGAAATGAGCCGTGACACCCTGATGCAGCTACTGGTAGACGAAAACAAGCATGTACGTGCAGCTGCACTCGATGGTATCGCCAACCTGAATATGGCGGTGCCGATAAAGGCCGTAGTGAATCTGCTTCGTGACCCCGATTTAACGGTTCAGGGCAAGGCTATTGAGTCACTGATCAAGATAAATGACCCCACCACTGTCAAATATCTGATCGAGATCCTTCAGGATGAATCTGAATACATCCGGCGTGCTGCGGTTGAGGTACTTAACGAGGTAGGCGACCAGAATGCCATCACCGATCTGCTCAACGCATTGCGCGACCAGGACTGGTGGGTCAAGGTACGTGCTGCTGATGCGCTGGGCACCATAGGCGGGCCACGTGTGGTAGACGCGATACTGGAGCTGATCAAGGATGAGGATGAATTTCTGCGTCGCACCGCCGTTGAAATCCTGAACTCCAGCAAGGATGAACGAGCCATCGATCATCTGATCGCTGCCTTGAAAGATGAAGACTGGTGGGTAAGAGAACGTGCCGCTGATGCCCTGTCGGCTATGGGCAACGAAAAGGCCTTACAGCCATTACGCAAGATGCTGTTACAGGGACCTGAAGCCTGCAAGATAGCCATGCGCGCACTGGCCAGCCTGAATGACGTTGAATCTGTTGAGGAGCTGATCCGTCTACTGCAAAGCAGTGACAATGATGTACGTAAAGAAGCCCTGCGCTCCCTGGCAAAGCTGACCGATAGCAAGACAGCTGAAACGGTTCAGATAGCAGTCACTCGCATGGAAAATGTCAATGACGAAGAGCTGAAAACCCTGCTCATGAAAACCAATAACGAACTCAAGGACAAGTTTGGCGACAAAACGGTGCAGATGAACCGTGATGGCACGGCTACACCTACACATACCTCCAGTGTCTCGCAAACACCTGTTTTCAATACTGTCGAGACTGCATCCATCAATCTGGACCCCGGGTCACTCGTTGATGGCCGTTATGAAATCATCCGCAAAATTGGCCGCGGCGGATTTGGCGTGGTGATGCTGGTCAACGATAAAATCGTTAATGACGAATTTATTCTGAAATTTTTACATACCCACTTGTCAAATGATGAAAACATGATTGAACGCTTTACTCATGAACTGCGTTATACACGGCGCATTACCCATCCGCATATTATTCGTATTTATGACTTTCTGGCGCTCAAATCAACTTCTTCCTATGCCATATCGATGGAATACTTCCCCAGCCATTCGATGGCAGACGAAATGGCCGGTAACAAGATACTGGACATAGATCGTATCGTGATGGTCTGTGCGCAGATTTGCGATGGCATGAGTGCAGCCCAGAAAGCCCACGTCATCCATCGAGACCTCAAGCCCGCCAATATCCTGATTAACGATGAGAACAATGTCAAAATAGTTGACTTTGGCCTGGCCGCTGCCGCCAGTCACACCGATTCTCGTATTACCAAAAGCGGCATACTCATCGGCACACCAACCTATATGTCACCCGAACAGGCGCGCGGAAAAAAAATCGATTCTCGCACAGACATATACAGCCTGGGCATCCTGATGTATGGCATGGCTGCCGGGCGCCCGCCATACAAAGGAAATGATGCCATGGCCATCCTGTTTCAGCATGCCGAAGGCAAGGCCAAGCTACCCTCTGCCTACAATCCTGACATACCGGATGAGCTGGAAGCTATTATCATGAAAGCCATGGCGCATGACCCGGACGATCGTTACCAGACCTTCATTGAATGTCGTGAATCCTTACTCGCATACCAGAAAA
>DRJJ01000303.1 GCA_011052255.1 Gammaproteobacteria bacterium
GCATTGCGCATCGCCGCATCGGCGTTACTCAGTTCTGCCATGGCCTGACGTCGCTTGGCCAGTAAATCATCATCATTTACCGCTACCAGCAGGGTGTTTTCATCAAACCAGTCACCTTCTGTGCCGGCGATAAAATCAATACGCCCTGGTATCTGGGCTGACAGAGTCACTTCCTTGTATGGCACGACCGTGCCACCTAACACGATGGTAGAGACAGCACTGGTACTTTGTACCGTAATGATGCCAGCCATCGGTGCGCTGGCCTGATTACCGGGATTGTACTGCCCAACCGGTAGCATGGCTGCCCCTGAAGTGTTCACATCAGGTTGTTGTACGGCAATAGCTACTGACAAAGGCACAACAAACAACAGACCCAGCTGTATTGATTTACGTTTCAGAAATGAAAAATTCACGGCTTGACTCGTTTTTTGTTATTGTTAACAGTCATTCAAACACGACCCATAACAGAGAAGCTTTTTATGAAGGGGCCGGCCATGCGGGGTTCTTTAACCATTGCCCCGTAGTCACCTACCTTGAACTTGATCTTGCGAGAAGTATAGGCCATTCCCAAGCCCATCATACCAGGCGGTTTACTGATCCATTTTTTCCACTGGTCCTCGCTGCAGCGTAAGTCCCAGTTCAGCTCCTGACCCGAAAAAGCCTCACCCTTGACCGCCTTGCCATTCTCTATTACCAGCACGCCTTTCGGATCATCTTCACCATCAAAGCCGTAGCCTATGGTGCTGTTGAAATCAATTTTGGACAATGCATCTGCCAAATCCGGCTCTTTGTTCCATTCTTCCATGAAAACAGCCATAAACTCACCTGAAAATAAATCAGCCATCTTGTGTACTCCGCTTATTATCTGTTTTTCATGACACTGTTAGCGTGCCTGCTGCTATCAGTCTGCCAAATCATCGGTGGAAATAATACTACATATATTGTGCGTATATAAACTAAGTTGCTGAGCCACCATTAAAAATATTTTTTCAGCTACTCAGATCAGTCGGTAAAATCCTGCCCTCACGTAGCTCTGACTATATAATTACGGATCTGGCCCTTATGGGACACGCTATCAGCTACACACCCGGCACAGTCGGCGTCCTGACCAACAAAAACCATATTAAATTATATATATCAAGATATTACATTGTTACATCATATGCCTGTCGCACAAAATTCATACAGAAAATCCACTATCAAACGTTAAATAGTGCAGAAATTTAGTATGATATTCTTGACATATTAGTATTTACTTATATATTTAGAGTAACTGAATTAACTCAAGGCAAAACCCATGTTCACTTTTGACACGTTAACCCTCATTGGAATAGCCAGTATCATTGCTTTTATACTGGTGCTCCGGTACATATGTAAAATAAGCAAATGCCGCTTTTGCTAAATCCGAGGATGCTTTCCCACTATAACCTTCCCAAACAAGGGTGTATTTATATAATTATTTACTAATATTGTCAATTAAACTACATTATTTGTAACATTGTTTTTCATTCACCTGACTGATCAATATCAATTAAGTGTAAATTTTTGCATTGATAGCTGACTTAATAACGACATGAATTCTGGCACAATTACAGCACTTATACTTGCCGGTGGTAAGGGTGTTCGCATGGGCAGGCGTAACAAAGGCTTAATGGACTGTAGTGGTCGTCCATTGATAGAGCATGCACTGCAGCAAATCACCCCCCAGGTGGACACTGTTTTGATCAGCGCCAATGACGATCTTGATCAGTACCGACAATATCACTGGCCGGTATTAACGGACGGCGAATATGCCGATTGTGGTCCACTGGCCGGTATTTATCAGGCATTATTAAATTGCCCAACAGACTATCTGCTTACCCTGCCGTGTGATGCACCCGCCATCAGCCCGGTGTATGCACAACGTATGTGGCAAGCTATACAGAATAGCGGACAGCGCAGCGCCGTTGCCAGCAGCGCTCATGGACTGGAGCCGGTATTTACATTGCTCTCTATTCAGTGTGTATCACTGCTTGCGGATTACCTGCAACAGGGTGGCCGACGCGCCGGTGAATGGATAAGACAACTAAACCCGGTGACCGTTGATTTCAGTGACCAGCAACAGATGTTCACCAACATCAACACGCCGGAAAATCTGGCTCTCTGGCAACAGGACCCTCAAGATGCCTGATTGCAACCGCCCGTTACTGGGATTTGCTGCCTACAGCGGCACTGGCAAAACCACCTTGTTGGAACAGCTGATTCCGCTGTTGCGACAACAGGGGCTGCGTATTGCATTAATTAAACACGCACACCATGCCTTTGATATCGACCAGCCCGGTAAGGACAGTTACCGACTTCGTGAAGCCGGAGCGAGCCAGGTGTTGATTGCATCCAGCCAGCGCAGTGCGCTGATCACTGAAAATGCGGCTCCGAAAGAACCCCGGCTCGAAGATCTGCTCAGCAGACTCGATACCGATCAGGTTGATCTGGTTCTGGTAGAGGGATTTCGGCATGTCCGGTTTGCAAAGATCGAACTGCACCGGCAGGCGCTGGACAAACCCTGGCTGCACACTGAAGATGACTCTATTATAGCGATAGCAAGTGACCTGCCCGCTGAAACTAACCGTAAACTGCCGCAGCTGGATTTAAACCAGCCCGGAGAGATCGTTTCATTTATCATGAAGCACTTTAATTTGTGACCCTTATGCAGGATAAACACATGAGCAAGACCGTTCACCACGACTGCGACTGCCCCACTACCGGATTACTGAGTGTAGACGAGGCCAGACAACGGCTGATGGATGCCATGTCACCGATAAAGGGTCGCGAACGCCTGACCATCCGCCAGGCTTTAAACCGGGTACTGGCTGAGGACGTGCTGTCGACTATGGAGGTGCCGCCCTTCTCCAATTCGGCGATGGATGGTTATGCCTTGCGTAGCGAGGATATCCCGGCCAGTGGTAATAAAATCCTGCGCATGACCGGCGCCTCGTTTGCAGGTAAACCCTATAACGGCCAGGTCGGTGCAAACGAATGCATTCGCATCATGACCGGCGCGGTGATGCCGGATGGTGCGGACACAGTCGTCATGCAGGAAAATGTAAATGCCGATGGCATGAATATAGAAATCAATGATCACATTCGGCCCGGTGATAATCGCCGTGACGCCGGCGAGGATATTCACATGGGCGACACCCTGCTCTGCGCCGGGGCCCGTTTGACGCCTGCTGACATGGGTTTGCTGGCTTCTACCGGTGTCAGCGAAGTGACTGTCTGCCGCCAGCTACGTGTTGCCTTCTTCTCGACCGGTGATGAGCTAAAACCGGTAGGCAGTACACTGGAACCCGGTGAGATATATGACAGCAATCGCTACACCCTGTATGGCATGCTCGAGCGCATGGGTACACAGTGGCTGGACATGGGTGTCATCCCCGACCAACGTGATGCGGTTTGCAGGGCCCTGCAGGAGGCCTCTGAAATAGCGGACGTGATACTGACATCAGGCGGCGTATCAGTTGGTGAAGCCGATTTTGTTACCGAGGCACTGGAACAGCTGGGCGAGGTTCAATTCTGGAAAGTCGCAATGAAACCCGGCAAGCCACTGGCAACAGGCACTATCGGCAAGGCATATTTTTTTGGCCTGCCCGGCAACCCGGTGTCGGCCATGGCCACCTATTACCAGTTTGTGCAGCCCGCTCTTTACCTGTTGATGGGCACCACAGCGCCAGAACCGCTGATCTTTGAGGTGCCCAGCGCTGTAACACTGAGAAAATCACCCGGCAGGCTGGAATATCAGCGCGGCATACTGGAGCGTGATACTAACGGCCAGTATCAGGTTCGGGATACCGGCAAACAAGGCTCTCACATACTAACGTCGATGAGCCGGGCCAACTGCTTTATCATCTTGCCGGCGGAATGTGCGGGGGTAGAAACGGGTGAGCGGGTACAGGTGCAACCGTTTGCAGGCATCATCTGAGCCTGCCTGAAGTTGTCAGGAGGTACTGCCTTCCTGCTGTTCTGCCATTTCTTTGCGTACCGATTCCATATCCAGTTCGGCCGCTTTTTCGATCAGCTGTTCAAACTGCTGTTCCGGCAACATGCCCGGCTGGGAAAAAATAATAACCTGCTCACGAAACACCATCAGGGTCGGGATGGAACGTATCTGAAAATGCCCGGCCAGCTCCTGCTGGGCCTCGGTATCCACTTTTGCAAAAACAATATCTTTATGATTTTCTGATACTTTTTCATAAATGGGTGCAAAGTTTTTGCACGGTCCACACCACTGGGCCCAGAAATCGATGATCACAAAATTGTTCTCGCCGATGACCTGGTCAAAATTTTCATTTGTCAGTTCTGTAGTCGCCACGTGTTCTCTCATTAACGTTGCAGAATTTGACTTAGGATTCTATCGAACCTGGGTAAACGTAGCCAGTGAAATATACATACTAAATCAGGCGACCGATGACATACCCAGATCGATATCCGCACAGCTGGCAACAAATTCCTTGCCTATCTGCTGGATTTCATCAACATCCAGCGACAGGGCTTCCAGTAAATGCGCAGGAATAGTGGTACCTGGCGCATCACCTATGTTGTTTTGTTTAAGCAGATAATTGGTCAGGCAGATAACCTGTACATAGGTTGCATGCTCACCACTGTATTGCTCATTATGATGATGCCGGGTAACCAGAATAACCTCTTCCGGCATGTTCCAGAACTCCATTAACCAGGACCCCACTGTTGCATGACCCACTTCCATCAGATCACGTGCATGACCCATGCCCAGCACCTGTTTTTCCAGGGCGGTTAAAGGCAGATCAGGGTTGATCGATACCAGCTTGTTGAGCAGAAAATATTCTGATGGAAATAAATGGCCAAACAGGATCAGTCCGAAATTATGTAGCAACCCAGACAGATAGAGCAGCCCGGGATTAAACTTTATTTTCCCGGACAGATGCTTTCCCAACCGTTGGGCCAGTGCAGCAGAAAAGCTCGCATGACGCCAGAATGCATTCATACCCAGAGGACCGTCCGGAGGTATCTGAAATGGCTTGAGCGCAGACAAGCCCAAAGCAAGATTGATCACCATGTCAAAACCCAGCGCGCGCGATATCGCGTCATGCACTGAACTTAACTCACCACGATAAGCAAAAAAGGGAGAACGGGCATAACGTAAAATCTGTGCCGCCATACTCGGGTCTTTCTCTACAACTTTTACCAGATCTTCTATCGTAGAATTAATATCATCGCGTACGTTCAGCAAGGCCAGAGCCGTTGCTGGCATAGCAGGCAGCTCATATAAGTCACGCAAATGCCCTGTTATCTGTGAGTCCGGCATAAAATTATCAACCGGAGCCAGTACCAGTTCAGTGGCCTCTTCATTCTGCCTGAGCATATCCAGTGGTTGTGCAAAACGATGGCGTGCACACGACTCGGTAATACGTTCGAAATCATGATGATTCAGACATACCAGACTCTCATGCGAGCCGGCTTCAAAAATAACCGTGGTTAATGAGTAAAGGCTTTCATCAACATAGGTGGCAATGCCATAAAATTGTCCCAACGGAGGTACCGATCCGTATTCACAGTCACTCAGTATCGTGTTGGCCTGCTCCAGTGGTAGCGGACTTAAACGACCCGTGCCACTAAGCTCCTGCAGGCTTTGAAAATCCAGTACATGATTAAGCGGCAGCACCGCCATGATGGTCTGCTCGTCATCTGATAAAAGGATGGCCCTGGCTATCATGCGCGGGGGTATCTGTAAAAGAGCAGCCGCCTGCTCAAGACTCTGCGTGTGAGCATGGGTTAACAGATCGTAAGAAAAATTCTCTTTGATTAATCGGGTCTTGATTAAGGCGGCAATGGACATTGTTATTCAGTACCTCGTCCTGTTGAGTAATGAAAGCTCGTCCTGTTTACAATATCGATGCAAAATAAAAGTGTGAACATGATCACACTTTACTTTTAACTGCCCAGATACAGGT
Source organism: Gammaproteobacteria bacterium (assembly GCA_011052255.1). GTDB lineage: Bacteria > Pseudomonadota > Gammaproteobacteria > DRJJ01 > DRJJ01 > DRJJ01. The sequence continues at coordinate 5,967 of DRJJ01000303.1, forward strand.
TCGCTATACGTTACAACATATTCGAGTCCATAACATCGGCGCTTTAATCGTGGTCTTTAAGCTTTTGTCAGGTAAAAGTGATATGGATCAATTGCAGTTCTTGAGCAAATCAGAAATCCCTTAATTGAGCTGCACACGCTGGCCCCAGGGTACTTTATGCTTGCCTTTAACCAGCCATATAACAGGGTAATGGGGCTCCCAATCGGGGAAGGTACCCTCTGCATCAGTAAAATAAACCAGTAGATCAGGCTGCTTGTCCTGCTGATCTACCCATTCAAAAACCGGACGAAAGTTAGTGCCTCCGCCGCCGGTAATATTATCCGGCAATGCAAACTCATCCCAGACTTCGTATTGCCAGGGTGCCTGCTCGGCAACATGATCGTCACAGGCCAGTAAACTGATACGCGCCCGGACCTGTCCCTTGATCGCATCGACCTCGGACATAAAGGCGTCCATTTCAGCCTGCGAAATCGACCCACTGGTATCAATCGCCACGATCACATCGACCTGACTGCTGCGCAAGCTCGGGAAAATCGCGCTGCCCTCGCGGCGTGACGGTCGTGTATAGGAAAAGTCATCGCGTGCCACCGCCGTCATATACCGCGCCAGCAGCATCTGCCAGGGCAACTGTGGTTGCAGCAGGTGATCAATCAGACGTGCCATCGCCTTGCCCATCTTGCCGGCCTGCATGGCCTGCTGGGCGGCACCGGCCAGACGTTGCTGCCACTGTGTCGACAGCTGGTCGCCTTCATCTTTGGTCAGCGATGGTGGTTGCGGTGATCCGCCACCGGCATTCCGGTCCAGCTCGGCCTCGGATGCCTCGCCGTTGCTTTGTGATGATTGCTGACCGGCACCACCACTGGAAAGGTTGTCGTGGCTGCTGTCAGACTCTTCTTCCTGGTCGTAGATATGCTGGTCATGGGTTTCCATGTCTTCCTTGTCGTCCAGCATCGGGTAGATTTCTTCAGCAATCATGCCGTTAAACGCCTCAATGTACAGCGCGTCTTCGGGGGGTTGCAGACCGTCCTCGATCAACATTGGATTCACGGCCAGATCACAGGCCAGATCCCAGCGATGCTTAACCCGGTGCTGACGTCGGGCAAAATGAGACAGGGCGCAGTGCAGCGCCTCGTGCGCGAGCACGAACTGAGTTTCTTCCAGGCTCAGTTCGCGGATATAATCAGCGTTGTAATAAAAGGTTTTGGCATCCGTTGCTGTGCTTTTGCACCAGCTGGCATTGCCCTGTTTAAGCGGCAGGCGTAATACCAGCGCACCCAGAAACGGCTTGTCCAGTATCAGCCGGGTGCGGGCTGCGCTCAGTTTGGTTTCAATATTATCTGCCATCTGCCCGGCGCTTATTCAAACAGCATCACATCGGCCACCACCTTGGCCCAACTGGAAAACTGCGGTATCGAGAAGATGTCCTGACCGATAGCACGATGCAGATCCGACACCAGCATCACGCCCATTTCGCGCTGACTGAAACGGCCGGCAAAATCCAGTATGTGTCCAAGTATCTGATCGCTGTCAGCCTCTTCTCTGGACTTGATCGCACGTCCCACCAAAGCCGAGGCTACCGCATACTGCAGATCGACTTCTTTCGGAACCGTAACCGTTTCACCACGTAAAATAGCATCGATATCAGGCAGCTGATCGAGGTTTTCAACAAATGCAGACAGCTCAATACCCGCCGCCGGCCCAACACAGGCCTGTAGGCTACCGAGCAACATCTCACGACTGCCATCAAACTTCTGCAGCGCACGATGAGCAAACTCCCATGAGCGCGGGGACGGGAAGGCGACCGGATTATGTGCCGGATCAAAATCAAACAACAACTCCGGGCGAAAACGCAGGAAGCCAATAATTCTTTCATCAATCCCGAATTTATAGGCCCAGGCCACCCAGTCATCGAGATTTACATCCACTTCAAAATGCGAGAAGCGATTGGCCAGTGGTGCCGGCATGGTATAGGTCACCCCACGGTCTCCCTGGCGGTTGCCTGCCGCAAAAATCGCCCAGCCTTGCGGTACTCTATACTCACCCAGGCGTCGATCAAGGATGAGTTGGTAAGCAGCGGCCGAGACGCTCGGTGGTGCCGAGGTGATTTCGTCCAGAAACATGATCCCCGACGGACCATGGCGCTCCAGATCCGGTAACATGGCCGGAGTGGCCCATTCAACATGCTCACCCACCCGAAACGGGATACCACGCAGATCACTGGGCTCCATCTGCGACAGACGAATATCGACCAGCGGTACGCCATGGCGGCTGGCAATCTGCTCGACCATCTGTGATTTGCCCACGCCGGGCGCCCCCCACAACATCACCGGGGTGTGGTGACCACTGTAAGTGCTCGTAAATTCAATATCCATCATCGTTAACAGCTGTGCCGGGCGCATAGTGACTCCAAATTAATCCAGGCCAAATAAAGCCCAATATCATACCAAATTAATCAGGATTATCCCTCCTATTTAATCGTGTGTTAGACCTTTATGGCTGAAAAATATCAAAAAAAAACCATAAGCCACTTGCATGCCGGATAAATACTGCTATTATTACATGGTAATTAATAGAGCAGCCTGTGTTCAGGGATGCTGCAACGTGAATATCAACTATGGCCACACAACCTGTCATCCTGCATGTCGAAGACACACCGGAGCAATTGCAACTGGTACGCGTGCTGTTGTCACCGGTTTGCAGCCTGCATCAGGCCACCACCGTGAGCGAGGCCAGTCAGTTGATTGAAAAGAATATTTTTGATCTGGTGCTACTGGATATGCAGCTACCGGATGGCAGCGGCCAGGAACTAATCGCTCAGATAAGAGCCCGTGCTGCCAGTACCCGCATCGTCCTGCACACTGCCAGTGATAATGCCGATATCAACGCAGCGGTTGATGGCGTTATCTCCAAAACAGATACCTCGGTAAAAGACCTGCGCAACCGGCTACTGGCTATGCTGGAGGCCTGATCGTTCACGCCACATGCGGTAGTCCTTCATGATCCGATCATGATCAAAGGCCAGCTGCGGTACATTGTCCGGGCTGAATATATCGATATTTTCCGCATCATCCTCGGCCCGCGGCTCACCCGTTGCACTGGCCACATAGACCACACTAACGGTATGACCGCGTGGGTCACGCGCAGGATCAGAATAAACCCCGAGTAGTGATACCAGTTCAATTTCCAGACAGGCTTCTTCCAGTGCCTCGCGCACCGTGGCCTGCTCAACGGTTTCACCCACATCAACAAAGCCTCCGGGTAACGCCCAGCCAGGCGGAGGGTTACGTCTTTCGATCAGCACAATGGGGCGGTCTGGCCGGTCGGTCAGTTCGATGATGGCATCAACGGTGAGTGAGGGTGTTATAGGAGCGGGCATGTTCTGACCTGTAGAGTTCCGGCGTTTATGAGGTAATCAGTTTACGCTGCGCTAACCTGGCCTACAACTGTGTTCACTCAGGCTTGTGCTACTTTTGGTTTACTGTATGCGTTCCCACGCGGAGCGTGGGAACGAGGGTGTTTTCTATTTCCCATTCATATAATCTTCCTGAGTTATCTCGTTACCCGACAAAAGGGCGTCGTTAAATAATCAATTATTGCCAGGGATTGGCTCACTTGTTTCCTTTTCACCATAAAATTTTCTATGTATCAAACCCTCTGCGCATGTACGCCGAAACATGACCTCCTCAAAAGGATAATCAATATAGACATCTTTCCTCGTTCCCACGCTCCGCGTGGGAATGCATACCGAGGTCACCATAACTTACAAACCTCAATCAGCCCCTCATCACCCAAATAATTCCGTGCACTCGAATAACGCCAGTGCTCAGCCTGATCAACATAACCTCGCTTGACCGGGTTCGCATGAATATAGTTAACCTTCTGCTCGTCTAAATAGTTTATTAATCGTCTTGCCGTATAGGATTTAAAACGTGCGATATCGTCATCCAGTTGCTTACTCTGTACCACAAGATGAAGATGGTTTTCGAGAATAACATAGGCGTATAGCTTTAGACCTCTGGACACCAGGTAACGTAAAGAATCGAGAACGATATCAACTGTAGCAGGTCGGGTAAATACGGGGATCCAGTGCAGTACTGTACAGGTTACGAAGTGTGGTAACTCAGGGTCCAGGATTTTATAGCAACTTCTGCCCATTTTGGTTTCCTGTATGCATTCCCACGCGAAGCGTGGGAACGAGAGCATATTATTGCCAATGCCTATGGCTAGATAATGCCGATTGTTGTATGTGCTGCTATCAAATTATGTCGGGTTACGCTGTACCAACCCAACCTACGGCGCTAATCAGGTGATTCGCCTGGTTTGAGATAGCTCAACAAATCATCCTCGTCGACAGGGCCCGTGATCTCCTCGTCCAGGATCTCTTCATCGTTATCCCAGTACTCACCTATTGTCCACCAGATATTTGAAGCTCTTTTTCTGGCTTTATACATGTTCTCTCCATACTGCTTAATTACCTCCGGGGGGACGTAAGCCAGCCATTCGTCACCCAGTACGTCCATATCTTTGGATAATCCCTGCATGGAACCGGCCAATGAACATATAACGCCTGTATTTCCGTTTTCAACCTCATCTAAACCTTTTTGCGCTGACTTCACCATGTGCTCAATTAGGCAGCGCTCTTTCTTCCCATCCATCGCAACACTGGCATCAGGAATGCTATCGACTTGATCTTTGAGCAGCCGCTCTAACAGAACCGCTTTATTTTTTAAATTAATTAACTTAATCTCGCTCATGCACAACTATGTATAATGTCAATCATCATCTAGAACTCGAGACACTTTATCGATATATTCCTTTAGCTCCAGCTCTTTTGGGCTTGCAAATTCTCTTGAAGCTAAAATCCCGTATGTAAATTGTCTACCCGCTTCTAACGCTAACGCAGGATTTTTACCTTCTAGAGCATTGTCTCGGATGAAAATCATTTGCTGCTTAATGGATTCCAATACTTCAGAAGATCCTTCATCATTTATTTGCTGAAATATTTTTTTTATAGCCGTATCTGAGCATTCTGCAAGCATCCTGTAATCCATAATCAGTTCCCTATCTTATTGATAGATATAATACGTTTTTTCAATTTATCATTAATAAGTAATTGCTGCCCGCCGCCTTTAGTTTGTATTGGATTAGCGCTATTAGTCCAATTATCTAAAATAGGCTTCGAGTAAGAAAGCAAACCTGTTCCCTGAGGGACAGTGAATTTTGCCATCTTCCTGCCTTCTCCACTAATACCTAAAGAATCTGCTGACTGATTACCTTTAGGGTCAAACCAATTTCCAGGATACCCATGAGACTTAACATATTGGGCCATTGTATCTGGAGGGGGAAATGGCATTACTTCTACAGGCTTATTCAAGTCAATGCCACCTATTCGAGTACCGTCAGAACTCCCTAGGGCATCTGCTATTTGATCTTTAGTGAAACCGTTATTTTCAAGATAGTTTCTGGCTACTTTTTTACGTGCCACAATCTGTTGTGGCGTACTACCATTCGCTTCAGCGAGTTTAATGTCTTGCTGAGTTGGTGTTAGTACTTTACCTGGAACCTCAGAGCCCGTGGACTGAGTGGTTTTATTCGACTGAGTTCCCGCTTGCAACATGGTACTTGCCAGACTTAATATTTCAGGCGTCACCATCTCCCCTTCAGCCAGATTCTTGATCGCCTGTACCATTTGCTGCCCGGCATTGTCGATGACTTGCTGCTGTGCCGGCTTGGGCAATGTCGGCGCTGGCGTGGGTGGTGTGCTATTGGCCTGTTCCAGTCCGGTGCGTTGGGCCGGGTTCTGTACGCTGGAAGGTGCCGGGCGATCTTTGGGGCTCATATCGCTGTAGTAGGTTTTCCAGCTTTCGGTGGCTGCGGCTTTTCCGCGGTATTTAACCGCCATGTCAGCACGCATTTGCTGGTCCTGTATGGGACTTGGGTTTTGTGCGGTACTGGATGCAGCGATGTAGTCGTCCCATTCGCCGGGTGCCAGCGGGCTGCCGGAGGGCGGACTGTCGCCGATTAGTACGTTGCCGGAACCGACTACGATTTTACCCCCGCAGTTGATCGCATCGGTAATACGAGCAGCTGGCATACCGTTGATTTTTACGCTGCTGGAGCCTTCAATGATGACACGTACGCCGGGATGATGCGACGCCAGCTTGTCGCCTTTGCGTGCGGCCGGTATGCCGTTTATGAATACGTTGCCACTGGCGGTAGTTATTGGTGTGGGGGGTGCGGGGGGATGGCCGGTATCGATGTCGCCCAGTCGTGCGGCTGGCTGTTTGCTTTTTGAGCCCATAATAGTCCCTTATTTTCTCATCAAGTCCGTGTGATGGTGCTGTCTTATCGTGATTTCATCATAACAAAATCAGGGTATTGTGCAAGATCTGTCGGGTTACGCTGTGCTAACCCGACCTACAATCTTACTGAAAGTATTTGTTTTATATGAATTAACCCTGCTTTCGCTGGAAACGGATGATATGGCGACGGTCTTTTTTATTGGGTCGACGGTTGGGCGAGGGATCGCTGCCTGCGAGTAATCGGCGTTCGGTTGCCTGCTGCTGGCGACGCTCGGCGCTGTCGGCACTCTCTTCGTACAGTAAAACGGCCTCGTTGGCTGGGCGGCGCTGCTTGCACAGGCCCAGGATGCTTAGTTCTATTTCTACCTGCCCGCGTGTGATGCTGAGTTGGTCGCCAATATGGACGGTAGTGGCCGGTTTTACGCGGTGGCCATTCAGGTGCACCTTGCCACCTTGCACGGCTTCTGAGGCCAGGCTACGGGTTTTGAAAAACCGGGCTGCCCATAGCCATTTATCCAGACGTTGTTTTTCCGGGTGTGGCTGGCTGGCTGCGGGTTTTGAGGACATGCGGATCGGAATAACGTTGGACAGGAACTATTCTGCCAGTGCACGCGTACTACGCTGATCTTCAAAATAGGTGACGTCCTGTTTCATCTGCATGCGGATCTCACCTTCGAATACGGCGCCCTCTGCAATCGCGATGGATTGCCCGCTGATATTGCCGGTTACCTGGGCGGTATTGGTGATTTCCAGTTTGCTGCGGGCGCAAATATCACCGTTAACCTTGCCACACAGGATAATGTAGTCTGCAGTCATATCACCCTGCCATTCACCCCCCTCCTGTACTATCAGGGTTCCCTGCAGGTCTGCATTGCCTTCTACCCGGCCCAGGATGACGTAGTCATCTTTACCGCCCAGTGTCCCATTGATAACGGAACCCTGACCAATAACGGTAGCGAATTTTTTGACCCGATCAGTTAAACGACGTTTTTGTTGTGTCATAGCCTGCCCGAAGAGTTTCCAGTTCTGCTAAAAGACTATAGCAAAGCAGGCGCGGGTGCGATAGGAGATGTAAACTATATTGATCCCCTCGGCAACTGCTCCATGCGTTGCCCTACCGACGGCGTCCATGCCGTCGTCACCCCAACCCTCTCCCTGAGGGAGAGGGGGTTTAATGAATAACAGTGAATCACATCTGATTGATCAACCCTGCTACGCGGTCAGTTCCGTCAGCAGGCCATTCAGACGTCGTACATAGGCGGCCGGATCATCTAGCTGGCCCCCTTCGCTTAGCAGCGCCTGATCAAACAGTACGTTGGTCCAGTCTTCCAGCTGCTGTTCGTCGGTCTGCTCTTTCAGGCGTGTAACCAGCGCATGTTCCGGGTTAATTTCCAGTATCGGTTTGACACCGGGCACTGGCTGGCCGGCCTGTTTGAGCATGTGCTGCAGGTTGAGCGCCATCTCGTCTTCTTCTACGACCAGACAGGAGGGAGAGTCGGTCAGACGATGCGAGACACGGACAGACGTAACACGTTCATCCAGTACCTTTTGCATTTTTTCCAGCAGCCCGGTATAGGTCTTGTCTGTATCTTCCTGTTCTTTCTTCTGCTCTTCGTTATCCAGCTTGTCCAGATCCAGATCACCCTTGGCGGCAGACTGCAGTTTATGGTCGCCAAACTCGGTCAGGTGCGATACCAGCCACTCATCTACACGGTCTGATAACAGCAACACTTCGATTTCTTTCTTGCGGAAGATTTCCAGGTGCGGGCTGTGCAGGGCAGCATTGTAGTTATCTGCGGTGATGTAGTAGATCTTGTCCTGGCCTTCTTTCATGCGCGAAACATAGTCTTCCAGAGAAACACTCTGGCTATCGCCGTCACCACTGGTTGAAGCGAATCGCAGCAGTTTGGCGATACGTTCGCGATTGGCAAAATCTTCTGCCGGGCCTTCCTTGATCACGTTGCCGAATTCTTTCCAGAACGTGGTGTACTGTTCCGGCTCATTTTTGGCCATCGATTCCATCAGGCCCAGTACCTTTTTAACCGAGCCACCACGAATGCTGTCGATCAGACGGTTATGTTGCAGGATTTCGCGCGAAACGTTTAATGGCAGATCGTCCGAATCCACCACACCCTTGATGAAACGCAGGTATTGTGGCATCAGGTGTTCGGCGTCATCCATAATGAACACACGTTTCACATACAGTTTGACGCCTTTTTGCTTGTCACGATCCCACAGGTCAAACGGCGCGCGTTTGGGGATATATAACAGGGTGGTATAAGACTGGGTGCCTTCCACCTGGTTATGTATCCAGCTCAGTGGTTCTTCAAAGTCGTGCGCGACGTGTTTGTAGAATTCTTTATATTCCTCGTCGCTGATGTCTTTTTTGGCGCGTGCCCACAGGGCCGATGCCTGGTTGACGACCTCCCACACCTGTTCGGTTTTTGGCTCGGCGTCAGCTTCTTCCTTGCCTTCTTCTACAGGAACAGGCTTTTCTACCTGCATCTGAATAGTCAGGTTAATGTGGTCGGAATATTTCTTAATGATGTGCTTAAGGCGGAATTCGTCCAGAAACTCGGCTGAATCGTCATTCATATGCAGGGTAACTTCGGTGCCCCGGCTGGCCTTTTCCATGGTTTCTAACTCATACTGTCCCTTGCCATCGGAGATCCAGCGCACGCCGTGCTCCGCGCCCAGCCCCGCCCGGCGGCTTTCGACTGTCACCTTATCGGCGACAATAAAGACTGAGTAGAAGCCGACACCGAACTGGCCGATCATTCTGGAGTCCTTTGCCTTGTCTCCGGTCAGTGATTCCAGAAACTGTTTGGTACCACTTTTGGCGATTGTACCCAGGTGATCGACGATTTCATTACGGTCCATACCGACGCCATTGTCGGACAAGGTCAGCGTTTTGGCCTCCTTGTCGAAATGGATACTGATGCCGAGGTCGGCATCGCCTTCGTACAGGGCATCATCAACCAGACCTTCAAAACGCAGCTTGTCACACGCATCCGAGGCATTGGATACCAGTTCACGCAGGAAAATTTCCTTGTCTGAATACAGGGAATGAATCATCAGCTGCAACAGCTGTTGCGCCTCTGCCTGAAACTCCAGTGTCTCCTTATGGGCCTTAACCGTCATGTCTGCCATACTCCTATGAAAATATTGATAATATTAGCGATTACTGCATACCAGCCTGTATTGGATGGCCAGTCTGCTTATAAAATGTATTTGTCGTTCTAGTTGGGGGCTTTTTTCGAGGATTTCAAGGGGAAAAGCAAAAACCCCGCCTCTTGAAGCGACCAGAACAGGCTAATGCTGAAATCGGCCATGCCTCAAAAAATAGATACTCTGGGCAATCGCTTCATCGCTCTTCATGATAAACGGGTGTGTATGCGGTAATACCAGAAAATCGGCCATGCCTTCCAGCCTGGCGCTTTCAAGAGACACCTTGCCATCGTTGCTGCCCGGTATCAGTAAAGACAGGAACGGGTTAATACTCCGGTTGCCTGTAATAATCCCCAGCTCGAAATTGGCTTCACCCAGTTTTTTGGGTATGTCCCGCTCACGGGTTCCCAGCTGCTGACCAGCCTGGCCATTGATTATCTGGAAACCGGGTACATCTGACAGTTTGTCTATGACTTCGCTGCCGCGGTTAGGCGGGCTAAGCATCACCACCCGACCCAGCTTCGGCAATTCATGATTAGCCAGATACCAGCGAACCAGTATTCCGCCCATAGAATGGGTTATAAAATGAATGCGACTAACCCGGGCTTGCTGCTCGCACAGGGCGAGCGCCTCGGGGATTGCCTTTTCTGCCAGCTCCTCGACCGTTGCCTTGCGCGAGGGATAGTCGTGATTCACGACAACATAACCCGCTTGCCGCAGTCTTTTCCCTAACTTTTTCATCGACGTGCTGGTGCGTGCCAGACCGTGCAGCAGAATGACGCATTCCTTTTCTGGTAGATCACTATTAGTCGTCTGACTCGAAAATGGCATGGTTTACTCGTTGTTATGAAGGCAGGTAATCGCCTGAGGTTATCCTGCTAACGGAAATTACACCTGATTGACAGGCAACTTTCAATATCTTTCTCGGCTGTCCCGGGAACCGCTCATTACAAAAGACCTGGCCAAAGCAGCCGTATGGCATATCCGTGTTAACCAACTATAGTCATTAACATACCCTATACAAATACACGGGCCAGACGTGCCCGTATTCAGCGGAGCAAGTCATCATGTCAGAATCTATTATCCAGCATATACATCCTGCCAGTGCCAGCAATCGTGAAATATTGTTTCCGTATGCACCTGAAGGCTGGACCAGCGCCGACGCAGAGGCACAGGCCGAGAAAGAAAATATCATCATGGAAGAAGCCCACTGGCGCACCGTGATTGCGTTACAGGAATATTATGCCAACCATGAGCACATTCTAGTACGCGAGCTGCATGACGCATTAGATGAAAAATTTCATATTGACGGTGGTATCCGGTTTCTTTACACCATATTACCCGGCGGGCCTATCGCACAGGGTTGTCGACTGGCAGGTCTGCATGCACCGGCCGGTAGTGCTGATCCGTCTTTTGGTAGCGTCCAGTAAGCGCTATCAATTCATAAAGGCTGCAAGCCAGGTAGCTCGACCCAGAACAGAGATCCTTCGCCTGGCGTACTGTCGAAGCCGACCTTGCCGGCCATCATTTCAGCCAGCTGCTTCACCAGCATAAGCCCCAGTCCACTGCCTTCAAGGATGGTATCTTTATGGGCGCTGAACTGATATGAGTGAAACAGATTCTTCGCCTGCTCCGCTGATATACCTATACCCGTATCCTGCACGCTAATACGAACCCTGCCATCGTCAGCAGGCATACAGCTGACCGTCACGCTGCCACCGGCCCGGTTGTACTGACAGGCGTTACCGAGCAGGTTTATTAACATCTGCTTCAACCTGGCATGGTCTGCCATAACCGTTACACCTGCCGGCGCTTGCAGATGAAAATCCAGCCTGACATCATTTTCCAGAGCCAGTGGCCTTACGGACTCGATGCATTCCTGAATCAATCCAGCACAATCCACCGTGATTATATTCAGGTTGACCATCCTGGCCTCGACCTTGGCCAGATCAAGTAAATTGCTAATCGAATCCTGTAATTGATTACTCGCCCTGAGCAGGTCAGAGGTGTTTTTCTGATGCACATCCGAGTAAGACATATCCACCTTATGTGATTGCGCAAATTCACGTATAGCACCCAGCGGCGCGCGCAGTTTATGGCTCATTCTGGCCAGAAATTCACTCTTGGCTGCGTTGGCAATCTCCGCTTCTTCCTTCGCATCAATCAGCTTGTTCGATAATATGATTGAACTGATCAGCGCCTTACGGTGAATCATGCCAGTGGCCACAAAAGCGATTATCGCCACACTGAGCATCACGCCCATAAACAAGTAGATTTCATCGGGCTGAATCAGAAACCAGATCGTAATCGGGCCCATAATCACCAGGATATAGGCAAGATAAACCGCCAGTACAGAGCCAAGTATCGCCGCCGCCCCGGCCATTAGACCACCTAGTGTAAAAGCCAGAAAAACCGGTACCTCAAGATTTTCGAAGGGTGAGAACAACCAGATAAGTGAACCCCAGATCAGCCCGGTCAGTGTTGAACCAATGATAAACGCCAGCAGCCAGCCAGGCATACTGCTGTCATCCGGTTGCAACGTTCTGAAGCGGGCAAATTTAAGTCCGCGTAGTGCCGAGATCAACATCAGTGTTCCAAACCAGTACATCAACACTTGTTGAGGGACGCGCTGCCATAATATCCAGACTACCAGTAGCGCCAGAGCCAGATTCACAAACAATCCGGTGGTTGCGTTGCGATACAGAAAGCGTATTTGTTCCGACTTCATATCGACGCGACCAGTAACGGCCTGGTCTGTCCTGGCTACTTCATTCGTGTTGGTATTTGATGCGTCCATTCAATTTTCTCTGTATGTGCCTGTTACCACTTAGCTCGTTGTTTTTTGCTGTTCAGAACTTTATCCTGCCTCATGCTCAAGCAGCCATTCTTTAATTTCGAGTAATTTACCTTGCCTGGCCCCGGCAAAGCCACCGGTGCCATTGGCTGCGGTAACCCGGTGACAGGGCGTAATGATCGGCAGCGGATTTGCCCTGCAAGCACCACCGACTGCACGCGGTGAACTGCTTAGCTGTTTGGCAATTTGCCCGTAGGTTCGCGTTTCACCTACTGGAATACACCGCAAGGCCTGCCAGACACGCCGCTGGAACACGGTGCCTCGTTCATCTGATTTGATGTTGAAGTCTGTTTGCGGGTTTTTAAAATACTGTTGCAGCTGGTTAGTCAGTTTCTGAAATTGCTGTTTGTTTTTTGATGCCGGCCGTAGTGGTTGCGCCAGAAAATCTATTTTCAGCAACACGCCATCCTGCATACGTAATGCCAGTTTACCAATGGGCGTATCCAGCAGATGGACGGATGATTCTGTTTGCTCATTATTCATGATCACTTCCCTTGCGTTGACTGGTTAACAGCAATTGCTGCATACGGTTTCGTATCACGGTACGCCGGCTTTCATCTTTGGTTATTTTTAACAATTGTCTATAGATATATCTCGCGTCATTTACCAGCCCTGCTTTGGCCATGTTGTCAGCTGCATGATAACGCGCTGTCTCGGCCCACGGGTCCATGGTATTGGGCCCGGGCAGAGTGGCCGATTGCAGGTACATGGCTGCGGCCGAGGTATAATCTTTCTGTTTTGAGTAGGATTCGGCTATCCAGTAGGCCACTTCCCTTTGCAGCTGCATATCCGTGACCGGCACAGGTAGTTTCTTAAACAGAGCTATTGCATCCTGATGCCGTTCCAGTGCCTGCAGATCAAACAAGACCTGCATAAGCCGATCGAGAGACAGTCTGGGCATGACCCGATACTGGTCAAGCAGATCATGCAGGGCCTGTATGCCTTCATCTACCTGCCCACCCAGTAATAATATACGCGCACGGCGCATATACCAGTCCAGACCTTCCTTGCCTTCCGGTGCGGTGGTCAATTGCCCCATTAATCGGGAGGCCAGCGCCAGATCACCCCAGGCCAGTGCCGCATCGGCCAGTTGATGTTTGATATGCTCAGGCAGGCTGGTGGCGGTGAGCGGACTATCCTTTTTCAGATAAATATAACGTAATGCGACAGCGCCCTGTTTTTGCTTCATCAGCAATTCAGAGAAGTGGGCATGTGCCTGTAGCTGATTGTTAGCCTGTATTGAATTCTGCGCCAGTACCGCCCACAACGCCGCTGCCTGCAGGGGCTTGTTCTCCATCACATTGCCTGCAGCAGCTGCCCACTGTTCATCCTGTCCGGTCAACAACTGCTGGCGATTGGCAACGAACTGACCGTAATCCAGATAGGCATCCCACAGGTCTGTTCCACGTATCGGAAACAGCGCATCCAGGCCTGAGTCATTCGCTTTCTTGATCTGGCTGGCAGTCATCATGGCCTTGTGCAGCGCGTTGATACGCCGTACATACAGACCTGAAGTTTCGGCCGAACGTGCCACCAGTTGCCACAGGCGCATGGTGTCCGTGTCGGTCAGTTTAGACTTGCGCAGCACCCACAAAATGCGCTTGCCCAGCGCGGCCGGCTGCTCCTGGCCTGATTCCAGTTGCGCGAGAAAACGCAGGGCGCGTTGATCACCACCTTTGTACTGTTTGAACAACTCTGCCGCATCGTCGTAGCGGCCGACACGTAACAGGATTTCGGCCTGCAGGCTGTTGATATCGATTTGCGGGTAATCTTGCCGAAAGCGAATCATTGCGGTTTCGGCGTCGGTCAGTTTACCCATATTAAGGTAGGCTCGAATAATCAGCAGCCGCAACGGCATGCTGGCAGACTCGGCTTGCCCGCTAATCACCCACAGACTTTGCCGTGCTGCCACCAGGGCCTGCTCAGGTTTACCCTGTTCCAGCAGGGCCTTGCCCCGTCGGGCAGTTGCCCAGAGTCGAAAGGCATCATCGGCCTCGGGGGGCAGGATGGACAGACGCTGATCAATGACCTGCCAGCGCCGCAGGCGACTGGCCAGATCTATGCGCTGGTGTTCCCAGTCCATCCAGATGTTTATATCCTGCCCGGCCGGCGGCTGATCGCGTTCCAGTAATTTCAGCGCCAGCGTTGGTGCGCCGATAACGGCCATATGCTGTACTTCCTGTAAGGTAACGGCCTGCACAGGCAATGCCGACAACAACAGCAGAAGCAGTAAGATCCCTTTTGTTTTATGCATAGCAGTAGATTTTACAGGGCAGAGAAGAAATGTCGATATGTAGGCTTACCGGATGTAGCAAAAGTCTTTTTTATTCCTTCTCCCTCCGGGAGAGTAGCAAGACATAAAAAAGCCGGTAGCGAGGTGCTGTGGCACTCCGCTACCGGCTTTTAGTCAGTACTTGATAGTGGCAGCGGTACAGTCGCTACGCCACTATCTGCTGCCCGACGTTACTTGCGTTTAAGTTTTTCTTTAATACGTGCTGCCTTACCCTGCAGATCGCGCAGGTAGTACAGCTTGGCGCGGCGCACTGCACCACGACGCTTGATTTCAATACTGTCAATGGCCTGGCTGTAGGTCTGAAAAACACGTTCCACACCTTCTCCGTGGGAGATTTTACGCACGGTGAAGGCTGAGTTCAGTCCGCGGTTACGGCGCGCCAGGCAAACACCTTCGAAAGCCTGCAAACGTTCACGACTGCCTTCCTTTACCTTTACCTTGACCACAACCGTGTCGCCGGGACGAAAATCCGGGACTTCACGGCCCATTTGTTCTTTCTCTAATTCGTTGATCAAGTTACTCATTGTGCGAACCCCTGTTTGTTCAATCTGTCTTGTGTTCCAAAATGTATTCTTCCAGCAAGCGATGGTCTTCATCGCTCAGTTCCCGGTCTTGCAGCATATCCGGCCGTCTTGACCAGGTGCGCCCCAACGCCTGTTTGCGTCGCCAGCGAGCTATCGCCTTGTGATTGCCGCTTAACAGCACCTCGGGTACGGATTCACCCTGCAGTGTTTCCGGCCGCGTATAGTGCGGACAATCCAGCAGGCCGTCACTGAACGAGTCCTGCTCTGCCGAGCTGGCATCACCGAGTGCCTCCGGTTGTAACCGGGTCACGGCGTCAATCAAAACCAGCGCGGCCAGTTCGCCGCCGCTGAGGACGTAGTCTCCAATCGAGACTTCCTCATCTGTTTCCTGTTCGATGAATCGTTCATCGATACCTTCATAGCGACCTGCAACCAGGATTAACCATGGTTGCTGTGCCAGCTCTGCAATCATCGCCTGATCCAGTCTGCGCCCCTGCGGACTCAGGTAGACCACCCGCGGCCGGCCACTGTGTTGCTTGCGCGCATCCTGCAAGGCTTCGTGCAATGGCTCTACCTTCATCACCATGCCCGGCCCGCCACCATAGGGTCGATCATCTACCGTGCGGTGTACATCACTGGTGTAATCGCGCGGGTTCCAGGTGCCTAGCTTTACCAGCTCCCGTTTAACTGCCCTGCCTACTACACCTTCATCCACGTATGACCGGATCATCTCCGGAAACAGCGTCACCACGTCGATGCGCATATTTAAGGTTCCTTAATTCCCATTCCCTGCGGATCAGAAATCCGGGTCCCAGTCGACGATGATCATCTTTTTCTGCCTGTCAATATCAATAATGACATCATCACGCAGATAAGGGATCAGTCGCTCACGTTCTCCCTTGATCACCAGTACATCATTGGCGCCCGTTTCGAGCAGATGGTCAACAACACCCAGCGATTGACCGCTGTTGGTGCGAACCTCCATGCCTTCCAGCTCTGACCAGTAATATTCATCTTCAGTCAGCTCTGGCAACTGTTCCCGACGGATCTCTATATCTGACCCTATCAATTCCGTTGCACCGGTACGATCCTGATAGCCTTCCAGCCGCACGATCACACCTTTGCCATGCGCACGTCCTTCCGCTATCTCGAACTTACGCCATTGTCCGTTCAGTTTTATCAGCCACGGGCTGTACTGAATAATATTGTCACGCGGCTGAGTGTAGGAATACACCTTCACCCAACCGCGAACACCATACAGGCCGGAAATACGACCGGCCTGTATGGTGTCTTGCTGAGTCATGAATCAATCACCGCTAACGGTGATCAAGACTTCAGGCTGCAGCCTTCGCGGCCTGCTTGATGAGCTGTGCAACCCGGTCAGAAGGTTGAGCACCCTGTGATATCCAGTACTCAATGCGGTCGTTCTTTAGTTCCAGTGTGGGGGCATTGCCCTTGGCTACCGGATTGAAGAAACCCAGTCGCTCAATGTAACGGCCATCACGACGGTTACGACTGTCAGTCACAACGACATGATAAAAGGGTCGTTTTTTAGCTCCGCCACGTGCCAGTCGTATCGTTACCATTACTCAAAATTCCTCTGCTACTTACCAGGATCTGCCAATCAGACCTTCACGGAACCGGGAATTTTACGCTATTTTGACCAAAAGTGAAGTGCCTGGAGGCTTTTTGTGCATAAAAACTTGAAAATCTGATAAAAATTTGTACTGACTGTGTTATTTATGGAGTTAACATACTGTTTTAACAGGCTATTCCATGCCGATGGCCGCGTGACCTTTACCCGCTACTGAAAACAGGTACACTGCTTAATATGCCTGTTACCAAGCGCTTACAGTTAATTGATCTGTTACGCGGAGTCGCTATCTTGCTGATGGTGCTGTTCCACGGCGCCTACGACCTTACCTTTTACCATCTGGCACAGTTTGATTTCTATAATGACCCGTTCTGGCTGAATGCCCGTACCTTTATAGTAAGCCTGTTTTTATCGCTGGTGGGTATCAGCCTGGTACTGGCCAGTACCCACAGTATCAACTGGAAACGTTACGGCAAGCGCATGGCCTGGCTAGTTGCCAGTGCGGCGCTGATTACACTGACCAGTTATTTCATGTTCCCGGGCCGTACGATTGTGTTTGGCATCCTGCATTTTATCGTGTTGGCCAGCCTGCTTGGTTTGCTGTTTACAGCCCACCCGTGGATAAGTCTGGTTACCGGCATCGTCCTGATACTGGTGGGCACACTGTACAGTCACCCACTGTTCAACCATCCATCACTGCACTGGATCGGCCTGATGACGTTCAGACCAGCCACGGAAGACTATGTGCCGCTGCTGCCGTGGATGGGAGTGGTATTGCTGGGCATCAGCATCGGACACCTGCTGGAAAAAACAACCGCAGGAAAAAAATTACTGTGTACCTATTGCCCTTTCGGTTTTGCCCGTTTACTGGCCCTGGCCGGGCGACACAGTTTGCTGATTTATATGCTGCACCAGCCGGTGTTGCTGGCACTGTTATGGCCAGTTGCCGGGTTTCCGGGGCTGTAAAGAGCTCTTTCCCTAACAGCTTAAGTTAGATTTCCCGACCATTATTTTCTGTTCAACTACAAGTTGAGGGATACGCCTGTTCGAAATTCTTCGTGACCAGTCAATATCATCGAATCATTCCTGCGCGCAGCAAATCACAGACATATTTATAGCAGAAACGAAATTATGTGAAGGTCAGTTCACATTGGGGGAAGTATGTTTTTGTAACTTATTAAGATGGGTGTCCATTTACTTTTTTCCATTTACTTTTTCAGGGCCCGGAAGGAAACGTAGTTATCACTTCCATTTAGAGGCCGGATATATGTCTGCGCGACCTTTTTTTACCGGCAGGTTTATGGGCGGCGGCTGTACGATACTATCATTACGCATATTCTGTGTAATGAGGGGTGGGTTTTGTTGACAAATCATGGGCGTCCATATATGTCCATGTAAAAACGCAATTGGGTTTATAATTATGTTTCGGTACGTCTATGGGGGAGGTGTAAGGTCACCGCAGTAGATATAATCGAAGCAGATTACACAGAATAGTTCACCGATCTGGATCATGATGCAAAATTCAGGGTCGCTTTGAATGACGATCACAATCGGACCGATCGGTATCCGGATAATCCCCTTTTGCGAAAAAGTCAGCGGTATCGGCAGGACAAGCTTGCGGCCAGGCACGGCACACGTCTTCCTGGCGAGTTCCGGCAAAATTCGTTTGTACGTTCCCGCAAGAGACTTGGTTTTCGGTGTGCATGTTTGGCATCCTTTCAGCTTCAGTCCGATGATCATACCTTTTTGGATTTGCGCCACCAGCGTCGCACAGCGTCCGGCAGCCTCGATGGTGCCCACTTCGATGGAAATTTTCCGTGCCGAATTCAGCTTGCGAGCGTCAAGATAACGTGTCGTCTCGAATGCCCGAAACTTTGACTTGTAGGCGCGTGCCTTGATGGGCCGGTTGATTGAAAAGAGCGGTTTCTGGTTCTTATTGTGGGTTAGTTGTTTCATGATAGGTATCTTACTCCATGTGATGTGATTGTATTGTACGCCTGAGATTTAAATCGAGATTTATAGATTTAAATGGACACCCATATTATTATAACTATAGTACACCAAATATTACTCTTCCAGCATGTACGAAAATTACGTGGACACCCATACCAATAGTTGACAACTATACTTCATCAAGAATAATCTAACCATTATGGATTTACCTGATCAAGGAGATGATCAATGCCCCACCCTCGTTATAGCCAGGTTTCATTAGACGCCACCCCGTATTATCACTGTATCTCACGCTGTGTGAGACGTGCCTTCTTGTGTGGTACCGATAACAACACCGGTCAGGACGATGAACACCGCCGTCAGTGGATAGAAGACAAGTTACTGGAACTGGCAGACATATTCGCACTGGACGTCTGTGCCTATGCCATTCGTAGGCTATCCCAGAGAAAATATGCCAAAAGGATTACCCTTCAGGCTAACTGATTACCTTGAGCTGGTGGACTGGTCCGGCCAGATACTGCGTGAAGATAAGAAAGGTGCGATATCAGGAAATATTCC